>JASFVS010000326.1:0-3669 GCA_050049715.1 Phycisphaerales bacterium | reverse complement strand
ACTCGAATCTATTATTTCAATAGCAAATCAACTGAAAGCGGGTGAATCCTCTTCTGATGAACAGGGACATACGGAGCAGGCTAAGGCGGATTCTTCTGTTCCCGAACCGCTTCAGGGAATCAAAAAAATTCTCGAGCGTCCCTGTGAAGAAGGTCTTGATAAAGCGGATGCAAAAATTGTTTTGGAAAATCTTGCTGCACTGAAAGAACATACGACAAATCCGCAGGCTCTTGAAGTTATTAAAAATGCTCTTGATGAATACCATAGAACATCGGGAAACAGCGATACGGGAAATTCACTTCAGGTTGAGTTGCTACAGGAAAAAATCGAAGCTTTAACTTCCTTCAACGACTGGAAAGCGAGTTCCGAATCCGTCCCATCCGAACCTGTCGAGGCGAAAGCAGCTCCGGCGGCACAGAAAGCACAGCCGGCCGAGGAAGCTCGTAAGACTATGCGCGTTACGGAAGATAGTATTGATAAATTCCTGAATTATGTTGGCGAGCTTATTGCAGTCGGCGAAATGTATAGTCACCTGCAAAAGATAATTTCTGAAAGTGATTTGGATACCACAATTGGCACTGATTTTCGACGTGTAAACGATATTTTTAGTGACCTCTCCGATAATTTGCAGAAAAGCATTATGGAAGTCAGAAGAGTGACGGTGCGTACGATACTCCAAAAGATTCCGAGAATGGTGAGAGATACCGCCACGCCCTGCGGTAAACAGGTTAAGGTTGAGCTTATCGGTGAGGATATAGAAGTAGATAAAAGACTTATTGAAACCCTCGATGCGCCTTTGACTCATATGGTTCGTAATGCTGTTGACCATGGCATTGAAGCGCCTGATGTCAGGCAGGCTTCCGGAAAGCCTCCGGCCGGTACAATTAAAGTTGCGGTTATTGAAACTGCGGATGATGTTAGTCTCAGTATAAAAGATGATGGTAAAGGATTGAACATCGAGGCCATAAAAGCGAAAGCTGTAAGTTTGGGGTTGCTTGATGATGGACAGGAATTATCGCAGGAGCAGATTATAGATATGATATTTACTTCCGGTGTTTCCACTGCCGAGAAGGTTACGGATGTGTCCGGCAGAGGTGTGGGAATGGATGTCGTCAAGCGAAACATTACGGAGGCCAACGGCAAAATAACAATAGATACGGAAACGGGCAAGGGAACTGAGTTTAAGATTACATTGCCAAAAACGGTCAGTACTCAGATTATTACAGGGTTCCTCGTCAAGCTCGATAACAATCGTTACGTTATTCCTATGGATAAGGTGCTGGAAGTATTCCGGCCGGAACTAAAGCATGTCAGTTCTGTAACCGGCAGAGGTGAATGTGTGCTTAGGCATGATAAGTTATTACCGGTCGTGAAATTGGCCGATATTTTTAATAATTATGCGACTTCAACCTCTCTTGTGGATTCGCAAATGCAATCTTGCTCTGAGAACGGAGAAATAGAGGGGATTATGGTCGCAGCGACTGCAGGTAAAAAATCAATGGCCCTTTACGTCGATGATGTCATCGCCGTTCAAAAAGTTGTGCTTAAAGAGTTGGACGCGCCTGAACTGGATTCACAAATTTATTCCGCTGCCGCAGTAATGGGTGATGGTACCGTGGCAATGGTTCTGGATATAGACCACCTCTTTAATGATATAGATGCAGAGAGAATGGGGGCGTAAGAAGAACAGAGAAGTTTTGTTCTAAAGTAACAGGAATCTAATACGAGGTGTCCGAGATGGAACGTAGATTTTTATTGCCAGGTGAGTACCATGCAACGAAAAAACAAATGTCGATTGATACGTTGCTTGGTTCGTGTGTAAGCGTTTGTTTATACAATACGAAGAACGGCCATGCTGCTATGAACCACTTTCTTCTCGACCGTCCTAAAAATGCAGACACCAATGATATTGGACGGTATGGAACCACTGCGACGGAGCATATAATCAGCACTCTTATGTCTATCGATGGCAGTGCTTCCCACTATCAGGCACAAATTTTTGGCGGGGCAGCGGTAGTTGACGCTTTATCATCCTCGAGTAGTGACATTGGTGGAAAAAATATAGTTGTGGCTCGTGAAGTGCTTGACGCACATCGTATAAAAATTACTAAAAAGGACATCGGTGGAAAACAGGGCAGACGCATAAAGTTTGATACGGCGACAAATACTGTCCATTGTAGGTACATGGGAGAAACGGAAGAAGGCAAACGGCTGGCTCAAAAACGTCGGGACATGACCAGTAGAAAACTGCGTGTTTTAATTGTGGATGATTCGGCAACTGTACGCAGACTGCTGCAAAGAGCCATCGAATCGGCCGAAGATATGGAAATTGTCGGCCAGGCCAAGGATGCCTATGAGGCCCGGGACATGGTCGTTTCCGCCGAGCCAGATGTGCTGACGCTGGATATCATTATGCCTAAGCTCGATGGCCTGAGTTTTCTCAAAAAACTTCAGCAGTACTATCCCAAGCCGGTTGTTGTGGTATCGACGATTGCCAAGGACAACTCCAAAGTGGCCGAAAATGCAGTCAAATGCGGTGCCTCCGAAGTGA
Source organism: Phycisphaerales bacterium (assembly GCA_050049715.1). Lineage (GTDB taxonomy): Bacteria > Planctomycetota > Phycisphaerae > Sedimentisphaerales > Anaerobacaceae > NIOZ-UU13. The sequence goes on along the minus strand of JASFVS010000326.1, from coordinate 1,118 downwards.
TAGATAAGGAAGCCCTGGAGATATATAAAGGAATGGATGTTGTCCGTGATATTCTGATACCGAAACTACGCTCGGCTGTTCGCAAAGGCCCCGGCCGGGTGTCAGCGGATTAATTCATATTATCGATGAGTTAAAATTAATTTCGGAATTATATACTTGACAAAGCAGCAAGTCATTGTATAATAATAGCATGCTTAAGCAATTTATCAAAGAATTGGCAAAAGGCATATTCTGGTCTTATCAGAGTGTTGTTTCTTTGTTTGGCTTTATATTTTTCCTATGCTGCATTTTCCTTCCTTGGTTTGATTGGGAGGGCAAAATGAACGAGATAAAAATACTACTGGAATCCGTATCGTGGCCATATCGCTTCCTTGTTTTGCTTAGTGGTTTTATTATAAGCATAATAATCACTTCATATAGAATGTACAAAAAGCAACAATTACAGTTAGAGAAAAGCAGATTTCCTAATAATGTTATGAAGATAGTCAAAGTGATACAGCCGAAATTGATTGAGCTTATAAATTGTCTAAATGAGTGTTGGAAACAACAACAATATGACAAAGCTAAAACCGTATCGAAGATTTTAATACCACCGATGGAGAATTCTGTAAAGAAATTGATTGAAAGAGTCCTTTTGTCCGAGAGCATCATAAGTAAAAATATGGCAGAGCTTATTGAGAAAAGATACGAAGATATTACGGAATCTTTATTTATTTACGATGAGAAATCTACTCATAAAAACCTTTTCAATCTCCTAAACGATATAAAAATTTTTGAGACGACTTTACAACAAATTTACCCTAAAAAATTCACCTCAAAAAGGAGAATCAACAATGAAGTATAAACCACCAAAATTTGAAAAACTTAGTCAAATGGCATATATAGATGTTTGTCGATTAACGGAAGATGAAGCAAGAACAATTCTTGAAAACATACGCTGGCCAAATGGCCCTATATGTCCTCATTGTAAAAGCAAACGAATAACAAGACTTAATCCTAAATCAGAGAAAGTAAGAGACGGTGTAATACAATGTAATGATTGTCGTGGTCAATTTACTGTAACAGTTGGTACAGTAATGCACCGTTCACATATTACTTTAAGACAATGGGTACAGGCT
>JASFVS010000324.1:0-3673 GCA_050049715.1 Phycisphaerales bacterium | reverse complement strand
CACGCTTTCCATTCTGTGATATAACGTAGTGCCCCTTTGAGTCAAGAACATACACGTAGCCTGTTTGACCTACCTCCGCGTTCATTATTGCTTGTCTTAGTGATTTTACACTTTCCTGAGGGATACCAACGTAGAGAGTTCCAACAACCTTATTGTTCTTGTCAAAAATAGGCTCGTAGGCCGTTATATACCATTTATTTACCACGAATGCACGTCCCTGAAAGCTCTGTCCTCTCAGAACTGTGCTTACAACAGGATTTGGTTTACCATCAGGATTCGTCTTCGGGATAAACGTGCCTATAGCGCGAGTGCCGTTCAATTTCTCAACGTTGGTACAGACACGAAGCATGTCTCCGGCATCGTTCATTCGCTGGAATATGGTGCAGGTTCCGCCTACAAGGTTCTTAATCTCATCGACAATGGGCGATGTTTTTCCTAAGTTGGTATTTTGTCCGAGCCATGTCCCTCCAACGACCATCTTTGGCAGTTCAACCCGTGAAGAAAGCTGTGTATATTGATTGACGGCGTCCCAGGTGACCGCTTCATCGGTGAAGTTGACGTCACCGATTTTCTGGAGAACGTCACGCGCAACATTTAATGAGTAGACGACGTTTTCCTGTATCAGTTCCTGTTGAGTCTCACATAGTGCATAAACGTTTTTTGCAATATGATCGAGGTCGGCATAAGCCAGCTTTGTGTTCTCCTCTTCGGCCACACAAACCATCGCCTTGTTCTGTCGAAATACTATTACCGAGACTATCAGAAGAGGAACCGCTGTTAGCAACATGCCGATTGTTAGTAGTTTTGTTCGCAATTTTATGTTTTTGTACATATTAGTTTTCCTCGAAAAATCAGTTTGTAATTGCCCTTCACAGAACTAAACAAGTTCCCACAAAACTCAAAATTTATAGATAAACGACATCTGGGCACGGGTATTGTCGGTATCTACTTGGTCTTTATACGCAATATGCCACTGCGAAGGACGAAATAGATGAACTATCCATTGAATTTTCCGAAATCATCAAAGTCGGTATTTTCATCACCGTCCATAGGAATAGCTTTACGTGCGGCAGCCATCGCAGGACCTTTCTTTCGTTCCGAGTTATTAGCGATCTTATGAAACGTCTCATCTGACCTCTTCAAGCCGTTTCCCTTGTTTTTCTTGTTCAGCAATTTTCCAGTTTTTTTAACTGCACCATGGTCAAACCTGACATTAGGATGTTGATGGCCGTAACTTTTGTTCTGTTTGGTAGATGCCCCCTCAACCAAACGCAAAAGCTCGTTTACGACATCGTTCATAGGTTCAGCCTGTGCGCTTAATTCTTCAGATGCACTGGCAGATTCCTCGGCGTTGGCAGCGTTTTGCTGTGTAACTTTGTCCATTTGGGTCATTGCAGTATTAATCTGGTCGATACCCTGCGCCTGCTCCTGCGAAGCAGCAGCAATCTCGCTTACAAGGTCAGTTGTTTTGCCGATGCTCTGTACTATCTCTTCGAGCACTTTACCGACTTCAGCGGCAATATCGACGCCGTTCTTTGAGTTCTTGACCGATTCTTCTATCATATTAGCAGTGTTCTTAGCCGCCTCTGCAGAACGCATTGCAAGGTTGCGAACCTCTTCAGCTACAACTGCAAAGCCCTTACCGGCCTCACCAGCACGAGCAGCCTCTACGGCGGCGTTTAGAGCCAGCAGGTTCGTCTGGAATGCTATCTCATCGATAACCTTGATAATCTTTGCTGTCTCATCGGAACTTTTCTGTATCTCATTAATAGCACCGTTCATTCTTTGCATCGCCTCTGTACCAGCATCGGCGGCCTTGCGCGCCTCGCTGGACAGGATATTGGCCTGTTGAGCATTGTCGGCATTCTGCCTCGTCATGCTGGACATCTCTTCAAGGCTCGAAGATATCTCTTCAAGCCCTGCTGCCTGGTCGGTTGCACCTTTAGCTAAGGACTGCGATGCAGACGATACCTGACTGGATGCAGAGGCGGTCCGGTCCGAACTGGAACGAAGGTCATAAATAATTCTGCGCAGCGCTTTGAATGTGCTGCTCAAAGACACTATGATAACCACGGAAGTCAATCCAATTGCTGATACGCATACAATGGCAGACCATGACACAATACGCGCAAGTGGCTTTGAAAGAAAATCATCCTCAAAGGCGCTGGCTACGATGATCCAATCCCACTCTTCAAAATATCGAAAACAGGCAACTTTATAGGTATTCGTTTCGGGAGACATATAACGAATATCCCCGTTTTTTTTGTTCACAATTTGTTGAATAAACGGCTTTTCAATCCAATTTTCTCCCTCGTATTTCTTATGAACAAGCAGGTTACCCTTGGGATCAATAACAAAAATAAATCCTCTCTCTCCTATTTGAAGCTCTTTATTGCACATTTCACGTATCTTAGACCATTCCATGTCCGGGTTGTTTTCTATGAATGTGTGGAATTGATCGACCACCAGGCGTAAATCGTTACGGATCACTTCTTCTAATGAATGCCCGGTAATCTTATATGAGACAAGCGTAGGTAAGGCAACGGATACAATCATCAAAGGAATCAGTATACACAATAGTTTATTTCTGAAATTCATCGTCTTAAAATTCATAATTCTATACCTTTCTTTTCATCCATTTGTAACACCGGATATTCCGATGGTGCCGGCATGGTTCGGTGGTTCCATGATTTGTTCCGGATTTACTTCCCACTTTTTACATACAATCCTTGCTTTTTCCATGCTATGATTCCCCCTTCAATATGATGTACGTCGTGATAGCCCATCTCAGAGAGCATCTTGGCTATGAGGGCGGATCGGCCACCTTGTTTACAAACCACAAGAAACGGAGCATCGGCATTATGCACTTTTTTTGTGATATTAAATGGCACCTTGCCATATTCCATTACCAGCGCCCCCTCTATAGCTCCCTGCTCATTGATTTCTTGTTCTGTTCTCACATCGAGAAGAACGCAGTCTGACTTTTCCGCCAACCATTTTTTGGCTTCCTCTGGTTTCTTGGCATGCACAACTTTGTTGGCTTCTTCGACAAACTTTTCTGCGATTTTGTTGGCTTCTTCGACAAACTTTTCTGAGTTTTCTCCTGATGGCACGACCGGTTCCGTCGCTATCTTCGATACTCCGGAGGTTTCGACCGGAAATTTTTGTCTTTTCCAGCCAATGATACCACCGTCCAAATACTTGACATTCGTATAGCCCATCTGTTTGAGATCGTATGCAACCATCGACGAGCGATTTCCCTTTTTGCAATACACGATAATCGGGACGTCGCTGTCGGGAACGATTTTTGTGATTTTGAATATGACCATACCGTGAGGAAGGACAGTGCTGCCTTTGATCCACCCGAATTCTTTGAATTCCTCGAAGGACCGGATATCAAGAAGTACAAGCTTCTCCTTTCCTTCCAGCAGTTCTTTCACTTTTTCCGGGCCAACACCCTGCACATGTTTTTTGGCTTCAGCGGCGTAATCCCTGCCGGTCTTCCCTTGAGGGAGTTCAAGGGCATACACACTGCCCTGCAAAAAAATCTGCAGTAAAACCAGGAAGGACAAAACATTAATTGTTCTGGTTTTGATTTTGGTCTTCTTCATTTTTTTTCCTTTCACATTAATGTTAACACTTTTAAAACATCACAATTACGGCACTACTCGTC
>JASFVS010000325.1:0-3673 GCA_050049715.1 Phycisphaerales bacterium | reverse complement strand
GGTGTTGCGAGACATGATCAGGGAAAATGATTTTGAGTACATCGGTGGTCCTCCGCAACTTTTAAAGGTCTATGAGCACATGAATCGCTCCCCTATATCGGTCAAATGGGTTATCAATGAAACGGAAATTAACACTTTACTAGGACGACCGTTACAAGAATATGAAATAAACAACTACCCATCTATCGATCCAGACACACTGAAAGTTGATGGTGGAACCCTTTATGGCTGAAATAACAAAAAAGTATAATCACCTAACAAGGCAAATTAACTCGGATCGCAAAAACCGCTGCGCGCTTTTTGCGCCCGGTTATTTGCGGCGTTAGCCTATAAACAAAAAAACATGAAACATTCTGAACAACCAAGGAAGGAATTGGCTCATGCATTAGCAGCCATAGAATCGATGAAAAAGTCATCTTCTTTGGAGGAGTTCGAGGAAAACTGGAAAAGCTTTCTTAGGTATATAGAGAGGGTCTGGAATAAGTCAGCACATCATTATGGCAAAAGCCCTAAATGGAACGGGTGGAAAGGAAAATTTGAGCAATTACGAAAAAAAGACCCACTTTTATCATATTTCGTAAATGCTAGAGGTGCTGAAGAACATACAGTAAATGAAATTGTTTCAAGAGATCCAGGGGGTATAGGCATCAATCCTGCGGAAGGCAATAGCCTATTCATAGAAAAAATGACAATTAACAATGGAAATATAAGCATTAAGTCTCCGCAGAAAATACGAGTCGATTTTATTCCTGCAAAAACAAAGTTGTTGCCAGTAACAAATCGCGGCAGGGGGTATCCAGTGCCAAATACGCATCTTGGAAACAAAATTGATTCAACAAACGTGGTAGAAGTAGCAGAGCATGGGGCTCGTTTCTATGAAAGCTTTCTTGATGACGTAGAGGCTTACTTCGTAAAATGAGTAAAAGGCTAAAAAGTGATATACGGACCGAAGGGTCCATATATCACACTGTTAGATTGTAAAAATGGAAACAAGGACAAAAATATTAGTGTCAGTCTTGGCAATATCATTTCTCATAATGATATTGTTTTTGTTTGTTCAGTATGGTGCAACCAAAGAGCAATTGATTCCAGCCGTATTGTTCGGAGTTGTTTTAGTCGCTACAGCTATATTTAGCCTGAAAATCGAGAAAAAAGTATTTAAGGGTAAAAACATTATAAAAATCATTTTTGCTAGTTTCGCTCTGGCGTTTGCTTTAACACTTCTTATTGGTATTTTGGCTTTGCCATTTGTCGGGTTTGAGGCGCTTGAATTACTTATGGGTAATAATACAGGTATTATTTTGGTAGTTTTGGCAGTAGTTGTTTCACCAATCACTGCAAAATATTTGAGATAACCTAAATGCTATCTAACAATCACATCAAATCCGCTCCCTCCGGTCGCTGGACGCTCCTTACGTCGCGCCATTTATGTGAGCGTTATGCGCAAAAGAATGGATGCAGCTAGAAATATTTTAAGGTGGATTGCCCTGCTAGGCTTAATCAGCCTTGGCTTACTGTATTTAAATAGTACTGTGTTCAGTCTGTGGGCAGCAGGTGGCCCGCCAACCGAAGTTCCTAAAGCATGGTTGCATAGGGCGCTTGTTCACTTCGGTTTTACTGTCGCGCTGTTCGCAACAGCAATATTCGCATTTAAAGGTTTAAAACCAGGATTTTCGTTTAAGGGCAAGAAAATCCTCTATGTCTGGCTTGTAATTGTGGCAATAGCTATTGGCTACCCACCGATAAAGAAATTCATTTCAATAGACGCCTGTCTTGATTCAGGTGGCAAATGGAGCGAGAAGCACTTTGATTGCCAAAGGTAAATCGCATAACACGGCGCTTCAGGTCGACCCGCTGCCGCGCCGCTCCTATCGTCGCTCTGCGGAAGCGGTCGCCTGAGCTGGGTCGTTAGCCATCTAAATGAATACTGATAGCGACCCCCTCAAAGTCCTTGTGGACTACACACGCGGTCTTCTTGACAGGCTCGACGAGTTCTTTGTCAGGGCGACGGGTTGTCGTGCCGTTGATTTCTCTTCGGTGTCGCAATTTGGCGAGACGGTCCGTTCTAAGGCGAAGCAAATCGCCCCTCGGGGCGAAGATGCGTTCATTTGGCTCGATACCGAAGTCCGGAAGTTTCAAGCTCGTGGAGGAATAGCTGCGTTCAAAGCTGCAAAGTCACTCGGCGGTGCGCGCCTAGTTCTTGGTGGAAGCAGTCGATTTGGGGAAACGCATCTCAACAGTGTACGGAACAGTCTTCTCTATGGGGACACAGTGCTTATTCCTGATCCTGTCTTGCCATGGCTGGAGAGAGAAAGGAAGGAAGAGCGATTCCAGCACGTGCTCGTGCTCCAGACCGTCCACTGTTTACTCCACCTCAAGCCACTGGTAGATGCAGATTTGCCCTACCCAGCGCTGGTGATATTTCCGAGTTGGGAAAAGTCGCTTGAAGAGAACGATGAGGTAACTATCGGAGGGATAAGGCAACTTGTAACCGATGTGATTGCATCTTCGGTGGAAGCTGATGTTTCCTCGCTTGAGGAGGCAGTGGAATTATCGGATAGGTTTCCTGACGAATTTTTCCGAGCAGCTGAAAAAAGAGTTTTGGTTGTTGGGCCTGGTGGACCGGTCGGAGAGCCGCTTACTGAAGCACTGAGGCGGTACGAAGAAGATCTGAAAACTTGGCGTTCACCCGAATGGTTACATGACTATGATCAACTTCCACCTCAAAGAAAGGTACTCAACATACTTTTTGAGCGAATAACGCCAATCTATCACTTGATAGAGAATGCCCAAGAACTCCGTGGGCATCCGCTCATGTGTATTGAACAACAGGCCCACTATTTTAAGCTGGTAAGTGAGTTAAGCGGTACACGTTTGGAGGGTCTAGATGTAATAAAGCCGGAGACTCTGGCGCTAGTCAATTCGCTCGGTAGCAGACGTCTTGAGTGGCTTGGCAATGTCAGTATGGATGCGCTGATAGAGCTTCGGATAAATAATGAGAATGAAGAGTTTAGGGGAGTGCTTTCCGGTGTGATGGGCAGGCTACAAGCGAGCGACTTAGACGACGTAGATTTGGTGGCAGCTGAGGTTTGTCGGGAATTAGATGGTGCTATTGCGACACACCATCGTGAAATGCGTTCTATCCAAAAGAAGTATAACCGGGCGCACGGACAATCACTTATACTCGGCACTGGCGCATTGGGAGCAATGTTGATTCCTGCGCTTATGCCGCTTTTAGGGAGCGTTGCTCCCCTTGCTTTGGCGGGGAAATACGGACATGACAAGGTTGCGGAACTTCAAGAAAAACGGGAACTAACGCATTCCCTCATTGGGGTTCTCGCAAGTGCGAAAGCCAATGGCTAACAATGCCGTAAACTCGGACCCATTTTTCGTTCGCTGCGCTCACAATAAATGCGCCGGTTACGGCTGGCGTTAGCAGTACAAAGGAAGAGGAAATGTCCAAAGTTAAAAGCCAGAAATTTACTGTCCTTAAAAATAAGAAAACAGTAATAACTCGCGCTGGTTTTTGGATGGTGCCTCATCATACAAATGAAGACGAAGTGTTTCTCAAGGTCGGTCGTTATAAAAAACCTAAAGATTGGACAGAGGAAGAAATTCCTGAAGAACTAGACCCAAAAAGCGAACTCACTTTGGATTCTGAGGAATTTCAGAA
>JASFVS010000323.1:0-3711 GCA_050049715.1 Phycisphaerales bacterium | reverse complement strand
CCCTGCTTCTTTATTTTTGGACGGCCTTGTGCTCTGTCGCACAAGGCCGTCATCTTTCTTGACGAATATGACTACCTCGCCATTTGACCAAACATAGGATTTGTCTTGACCCAGTGTTTATGTTAAACTGTGTACCCTGGATTTCCAAGGAGCACAGAATTGGGACAAACACTTGTATATAAAATACTCGGTAAACACCTTGTCGAAGGTGGACTCGCCGCCGGCGAGCAAATCGGGATTCGTATCGACCAGACGCTCACGCAGGACGCCACCGGAACGACCGCGTTTTTACTATATGAGTCAATAGGAGCGGCTAAAGTCAAAACCGATTTATCGGTCAGCTATATCGACCACAATATGGCCGGCTTCGGGCCGGAGAACCATAACGACCATTTATACTTGCAAACGATAGCCGCAAAGTGCGGCGTCTATCATTCGCGGGCGGGCAACGGCATCTGCCATCAGGTTCACCTTGAACGGTTCGGCAAGCCCGGCGCGACCTTATTAGGCAGTGATTCGCACACGCCTACGGGCGGCGGTATCGGCATGCTGGCCATCGGGGCCGGAGGTTTGGACGTGGCGGTGGCGATGGCGGGCGGGCCGTTTTATCTGAAATGTCCGAAGGTCCTGGGCGTAAAACTTACCGGCCGGCTCAATGAATGGGTCGCGGCAAAGGACGTGATTCTAAAACTCCTGAGCATACTCTCCACAAAAGGCAACGTCGGCTGGGTGGTCGAATATTTCGGCGAGGGCGCAGAACAATTATCCGTGCCGCAGAGGGCAACGATAACAAATATGGGCGCAGAACTTGGCGTCACAACGAGCGTCTTCGCCAGCGATGAACAAACCGAAAGATTTCTGGCCGCCCAGAAACGCCAAAAAGACTATCAGCCGTTAGCGGCCGATTCAGGCGCAAAATACGACCGCATAATAGAGATAAATCTGTCCGAGCTTGAACCGATGGCGGCCTGTCCATCCTCGCCGGATAACGTTAAGACAGTCCGTGAAACAGCCGGTGCCAAAATCGGCCAGGTAGTTATAGGCAGTTGCACAAATTCGAGCTACGCCGATTTGATGATGGTCGCAGAAGTATTAAAAGGAAGACGCGTTAATAATATGGTCGAATTCGCAATCGCTCCGGGCAGCAGGGAAGTCCTGAATATGTTGGCCCAAAACGGAGCGCTGGCGGATATGATTTCGGCGGGAGCACGGATATTAGAATCAGGCTGCGGGCCCTGTATCGGTCAGGGCTTTTCGCCGGCGGATGAGATGATAAGCCTGCGGACGTTCAACAGGAACTTTGCAGGGCGGAGCGGAACAAAAGGTGACAAAGTTTATTTAGTCAGTCCGGAGACGGCTATCGCTTCGGTTTTGGCAGGAAAAATTACCGACCCGCGCGACTTAGCTGAACTGTTCGGCCTCGAATATCCCAAAATTGAAATGCCGGACGAATTCCTCATCGACGGCGGTATGATAGAGCAGCCTTTAAGTGAAGACGAAGCGGCAAAAACGCAGGTCCTGCGCGGGCCTACGATTGTGGTGCCGGAGACGCCGAAACAGTTACCTGAGAAACTGACAGGCAAAGTACTACTCAAATGCGGAGATAAGATAACCACCGACCATATAATGCCGGCCGGCACTTATTTGAAGTTGCGCTCGAATGTGCCTGAATACGCGAAAGTTGTTTTTAGCTGTTTCAACGAAGAAGGTAAGCCAACTTTTGCCGAACTGGCGCTCGCATTGAAGGAACAAGGCATCGGCGGCATTATCATAGCTGGCGAAAGTTATGGGCAGGGCTCATCGAGAGAGCACGCCGCGCTTTGCCCGATGTATTTGGGTGTGCGGGCGGTAATAGCGAAAAGCATCGAGCGAATCCACAAGGCGAACCTGATAAACTTCTGCATAGTTCCGATTGAGTTCGCCAAACCGGCGGACTATGACAAAATAGAAAGTGACGACGAGCTTGTGATAGATAATTTGCTCGGCGCAATAAAGGATAGCAACGAAATTAAGATTGCCAAAGCGGACCGCTCGTTCGAGTTTGTTGGCAGGCTCGAACTTTCCGACAGAGACAGGGAGATTTTATTGTCGGCCGGCCTTTTAAATTACACGCGTAAAAAAACTAATGAGTAAAGAGACTATAACTGTATTTGGAACGGGTAGGGCTAAAGACGGCGACTCAAACTTTCAACTCGCCTATGAGTTGGGAAAGCTATTAGCCGAAGCCGGCTTTGTGACTGCCAACGGCGGATACGGCGGGACAATGCTGGCCGGGGCCAAAGGTGCGGCCGAAGCCGGCGGGAAAGTTGTCGGCATTACATGCTCGGCTTTTAAGAACAGCCGGGCCAATGAATACGTCAGCAGGGAGGTAGTAACCGGCTCGCTCGATGAACGGCTCGATACCCTGATAAAATTAGGACAGGCTTATATCGTGCTGCCCGGCGGGACCGGAACGCTTCTGGAGCTGGCGAAGGTCTGGGAATTAAAAAACAAAGGCTTTCTCGAAACAGATAAACCGATTATACTTTTAGGTGAATTCTGGAAACCTTTGGTTGAGTTGATTGCAAGTGACGACCCCGGCAGCGGCCGATACGTAGAATCGGTAGGTAAGCCGGAAGAAGCCGTTAAACTGATTATTGAAAACCTAATACCCTAAGCTATCAATATGAGCAAGAGACTTATTCTTTTTAATCTAATATTTTTTATGGGTGCTATCCCCCCAGCATGGGGACTAAATGCGATGATGGAACACAAGCCTTTATTGCGGGACGGATTTGCACTAAATGGAATCGATGGTAAACTCACCGGCCCCGATAGTAACGATGTATGGTTCTTTAAGCTTGCCTCGGATGTAAATGATTTCAGGGAACAGGTCAATGCGGGAACAAAGTTAGAGCTACTGCCGTCATCGGCGCTGGAAAAGATGATTGCCGATGCCAATGGAAGTTCCAGCGCTTCATACAGGCTTTGGGGACGGGTAACAAAATACAGGGGCAGAAATTTTATATTTCCGAATCATTTCCTGCCTTTTGGCGAAACTCCGCCTGAAGAACCTCAAAAACCGAAAATAGACGACCCACCCACAAAAGATGACGAACCGCAACCCGACGTCGACGACCCTAACAGCGCGCTGGCGATTCCATCCGAGATTATGAAAAGGCTCGAAGCGGGCGACTCCGAAGAACCGAACCGAACAAAAGAAGCCGTACCGCAATCTACCGCCTATGAGCCGGAAAATGTGCTGGAAATGCCGCCTGAGATTATGAAAAGGCTCAAAGCAAGCAAAACCATCAGACCTAAAAGGCCGGGCCGAAGGGCGGCTATAAGTAAATCCGGGCCGGCGCAGGACTACATCCTGGCCGACCGGACTGCATTCTTAGCCAAACAGAAGAACGGCCTGCCCGTATTCGTTCTGGATGCTCTTGGGTTAAACGTCCGGCCGGTATCATTACTGCTATTACCCTGTGAGGCGCTGGAGCTGACCGAGCAAGAGCAATCCGCAGTATCCGAACGGCTACGCTTCAAAATAGCAGGCTTTATAACTACGTACAAAGGCAATAATTATCTGCTGCTACAGAAGGCGACGCGCATTTACAGCCACGGCAATTTCGGAATATAAAGGATAACTCAATGCCCCACGAACTCGACAAAATCCTCATTTCCGCATCCCAGCCGGATTTTGTAGATAGGTTCGTCAAGATCCGCGAGGTA
>JASFVS010000131.1:0-8081 GCA_050049715.1 Phycisphaerales bacterium | reverse complement strand
GTGGGTATTGTCTGCAATGCACAGGCACGGGCGGGATCTGGTTACGATGCTTTGGCGAATATTGGGTAATGAGCAGGATGTTTGCGACGCCTATCAGGACACTTTTTTGCAATTAGCTCATTATAAAGGTGGACAAAAACCTAAATTTGTAAAGGCATTTATTTTCCGTGTCGCTAACAATGTGGCTATATCAATGTTAAGACGCAGACTCGCTGAGAGAAAAAGAATTTCCGCCGCTGTTGTTAAAGAGAAGATTTCTCCCTCACCTGCTAAAGAATATGATTCTAAATACTTACAGGAAACTTTAAGGTTTTATATATCACGGTTACCGGAACACTTACGTAATGTTGTTACATTGCGTGACCTGGCTGAATTGTCTTACGCTCAGATTGGTAAGATATTAGGAATATCAGCGGCAACAGCAAGAGTTTACAGGTGCAAAGCAATACATTTGTTGGCTATATGGATGAGTAAAGAAGAATAAAAATGAAAACTATTAATAATATTAAAAAGTGCAAAGAGGTCAGAATTTGGTTAAGGAAAGCTATCAGTGCACATTTTGGTCCAAATGCAGGCTGGTTGCAATGTCACGTTGCAAAGTGTCCAAGATGCCAGCGAAGATTAGTTTCCTATGCTAAAGTTCATTTAGCTATATCGACTATTAAATCTCAGCCTCACAAGCTTGATTTGTTGATGTGTGCAAATGCACAGACCATTGGAGTCCTTAAACACAAACTTCGGGAAGCGCCGAAAGCTGAAAAACTCAGGAAAATATTACCTGAGCCGGGACTGCTGGAAAAGTGCCGTAAATACACGCACTCTTCATCAAACGTTGCGGCTTGTATTATGGTTTTGCTTCTTATGAAAATTGGCGTTTTTTCCTCTATGGATACGTTCAGGTCCAAAGGCCAGCGTACCATGAAAAAATATTATGCTGGTCATGTGGGTCAGGATTTGGCCGATGAGATTTTCCCACAGGATAATAACGGCCCGATTGCAGTCACCTGATGAGTTTTTATTTTTACCCAGTTTGATTTTTGAAGTGAACTATATACAGCAGTTCTGCAAGTTACATCAAACCAAATATTTCACTCCTTGCTAAGAACCTTAACAGATCCATTTACGTAGCTAAAAACACATAAGAACTTTAGAAGGTTCTGTTGCCTGTGGTTGTTGAATGCGTTATTATTAGCGACAGCTATATTTAGGTGCAGTTGTTTAATGAGCAATGGCGGTAAAGGCTATGAAAATAGCGATTTATAAGATTCTTTTGATTGTTATTATAGTTTTTTGCTTGGTTGTAATAATAGTTATAGCCGGTAAGCCGCAAGCTGGCGATAAGGAAGTGATTCAGAAGCCTTTTATACCTGAGGCTGAGAGTGAAATCCAGAGCGATTGGCCTATGTTTCGTGGTGGACAGCAGCTTTTAGGCAGGGCGTCTGGAACTTTACCTGATTCATTGAAATTTGCCTGGAAATTCAAAACCGATGACCAAATTAAGTCATCGCCGGTAATATATGATAATACTGTTTTCATAGGTTCCTCTGATTCGAAAATTTATGCAATTGATTTGCAAGAGGGACATCAAATATGGACTTACCAAACCGAAGGCGAGATTGAATCGACACCCTGTGTGGTCGAAGATTCGATTTATATAGGTTCTTCGGATGATTTTTTATATGCGCTCGATGCTAAGAGCGGCTCATTCAAATGGAAATACGAGACGGGCGGGCAAATCCTCGGCGCCGCTAACTGGGTATACTCGCCTGATGGCAAAAGAGTTTGGATACTCGTAGGCAGTTATGATAATAAATTACATTGTGTTGATTCACAAAGTGGTCAAACCGTATGGACATACGAAACGGATAATTACATAAACGGCTCACCTGCAGTTGACCGCCAAATGACTGTATTTGGTGGTTGTGATGCAAAAATTCATGTTCTTTCATTAACAGATGGCAGTCTTATAAAGGAAATAGAGGCCGGCTCCTACATTGCCGCTTCGGCCGCATTCGTTGATGAACAGGTTTACGTCGGTAATTACGATAATGAGTTTATTAAAGCTGACATCAATACAGGTCAAATCTTATGGAAATATGTCGGAGATAATTCACCCTTTTTCTCTTCACCGGCGATTGGTCATAATGTGGTTATAGTTGGTGGTAGGGACAATCGTTTGCATTGTGTAAATCGTGATAATGGAAAAATAATCTGGACGTTCCAGACATTAGGTGAGGTTGACAGTTCACCGGTTATTTGTGGTGATAAAGTGGTTGTTGGTTCGGAAGATGGCCGATTATATATGGTAAGACTCTCTGACGGCAAACAGGTTTGGTCTTATGAGATAGGCCAGCCTGTCACTTCTTCGCCCGCTGTAGCCAACCGGATGGTTGTTGTTGGCAGCGACGATGGTCATGTATATGCTTTTAGTGCCGAATAGCAGAATCGGAGCGTAGATTTATGAAAATTGCTCAAATCACACCGAGTGCCGGAGATAGTTTCTATTGTGAAAATTGTCTGCGCGACCTCGCTCTGGTCAAAGCAATTCGAAAATCAGGCCATGATATTACGATGATTCCTCTTTACCTGCCCCCACCTGTTGATGAAAGTAATTTGGCTAATAAATCGCCTATTTTCTTCGGTGGTATAAATGTATATCTTCAGCAAAAATCCGGCTTTTTCAGGAAAACGCCTCGTTGGCTCGATAAACTGCTTGATTCACCGAAGCTGTTGTCCTGGGTTGGTCGTAAAGCTGGCATGACAAGTGCGAAGGATTTAGGTCAAACCACAATATCGATGTTGCGAGGCGAGCGGGGTCTGCAGATAAAAGAGCTTAACAGACTTCTCGAATGGCTGGATACGCAGGAACACAAACCTGATATTGTATGTTTGTCTAATATTTTGCTGGCGGGACTCGCAAAAAGTATTAAACAAAGACTTGGCGTGCCTATTGTGTGTCTGCTTCAGGACGAAGATGAATTTCTGGATGGGCTGCAGTCACCATATTCCGAACAGGCCTGGCAGATAATCTCCGAACGCACGGGTGACATAGATGTATTTATCGCAGTGAGTAAATATTACGCTGATGTAATGCGAAAGAGACTAAAACTCCCTGAAGAAAAAATGCATGTTGTATATACAGGTATCTCTCTGGATGATTACAAGTCACAACTGTCTAAGCCCGAAGTACCTACCATTGGATTTCTCTCGCGTATGTGTTCCGACAAGGGTCTGGATGTGTTAGTCGATGCTTTTATTGACCTGAAGAAAAAAGCACAATTAAAGAATGCCAGATTGCGTATTACCGGTGGCAAGAGAACTGATGACGAGATATTTTTAGATGGCATTAAGCAGAAATTAAGCTCGCACAATCTGATTAACGATGTGGAATTTCTGCATGAATTCGACAAAGATGCCAAACTCGCCTTTTTGCGAACTATTTCTGTTCTGTCGGTTCCGGAAACACAGCCTGTAGCTTACGGATTGTATGTTATCGAGGCCCTTGCATCCGGTGTCCCGATGGTTGAGCCGGCCAGTGGAGTTTTTAACGAATTAATAGAAATAACCGGTGGGGGACTGTTGTACGAGCCTAATAATAAAGCCTCTTTGACGGCCGCTCTGGAGTCTTTATTGCTCAAGCCGGATTATGCACAAAAACTGGGAAAGAACGGCCAAAAAGCGGTATTTGAAAAATTCAATATAGAGCAAACTGCCACGGAAATAATGCGTATATATGGAGAAGTTACGCAGTAGTTTATGTTAGGACAATTATGCTTGAACTGGTTCACGTAGCCAAAAATTACCCCTCACCGGGGTCTAAAGAGGGTCTTTGTGTATTAAAGGATATAAATTTTAAACTGGAAAAAGGCCGGTCTCTCGTAATAGTTGGCCCCTCAGGCAGCGGCAAGAGCACACTGCTTAATATTATTGGCGCTCTGGACCATCCAACTACTGGGCAGGTATTATTTGACGACCAGGACCTTGCCGGATTGAGCGAGGCCCAGCTTGCTAAAATTCGGAATCGTCAAATAGGTTTTGTTTTTCAATTACATCATCTCTTGCCGCAGTGCACCGTTCTCGAAAATGTATTAGTACCCACACTTGCCGGCGCAGACCATGCTTCCAAAAAAGAATTTCAGGAAAGGGCAATAAATCTACTCCGGCGTGTAGGGCTTGGAGACTTTTTAAAGTATCGTCCGGGCGAGCTCTCTGGTGGGCAAAGACAACGTGTTACCGTTGTCAGAGCTTTGATTAATAGTCCTAAGTTATTACTTGCCGATGAGCCGACCGGCTCACTGGATAAGGATGCCTCTGAGAACATAGCTCAATTATTAGTTGAGCTGAATCAAAGTGAACAGGTTACATTGATTGTTGTTACACATTCGTTTTCTCTGGCGAAAAAAATAGGGCGGGTGATGGAATTAAATGAAGGCCTGTTAAAAGACAGGAGCAACGCATGAGTTTTTGGAAGCTTGTTAAAAACAACCTGCTCTTTTACTGGAGAACAAACTTGGGTGTTTTGCTGGCTGTTATGGTTAGCGCCGCTATTTTGACGGGCGCATTGGTTGTGGGTGATTCTGTAAAATACAGTCTTCAGAGAATGGCCAAAGCTCGATTAGGCAAAACGACATTGGCTCTTGTCCCTCAGAACAGATTTTTCCGTACTGAGCTGGCAGACGAACTGGCGGCCAAACTTAATACAACTGTGGCTCCTGTTTTACAAATACAGGGTATAATTTCTAATAGCGATGGCACAAAGCGGGCTAATAAAGTGGAGGTGCTCGGAATTGACGTGCGTTTTTTCAAAGTTGGAGCCGAACACGACCCATTTAATGACAACTGGAATCCGGCTGTTGTCTTAAACGAGCCGTTAGCGGCAAGGCTTAACATTGGTCCCGGCGATGAGATTGTGTTGCGAATTGAAAAGCCCAGTGTTATGTCACGCGATATCCCGTTGACGCCGGATTCGGACATGTCTATCGCATTTCGTTTGGAAGTGAAAGAGATTGCCACCGAATCGGAGTTTGGTCGTTTTAGTTTACAGGCAAATCAGGTTGCGCCGTTGAATGTCTTTGTGCCGTTACAATGGCTGCAGGAAAGGCTTGACCGAAGTACTCGGGCGAATATGCTCTTAGTTGCCGAAAATCCCACTCAAAACATAACCGCTGATGCAGCAAAAGAAGCAATTACACAATGCTGGAAGCTGTCTGATGCGGAGCTTGATTTTCGAAAGTATAAACAGAAGGGTATTCTTGAGCTGCGCAGCAGGCAGGTATTCATAGATAGTACGATAGCCGGCGCTGCTTTGGATGAGAGTAGCCATTCTCTCGGCATTCTAACTTATTTCGTGAACGAATTACGTTCAGGTGATAAAGCAACTCCATATTCAATGGTGGCTGCTGTTGGACATGATGGTCTTGTTTCGGGGGATACGCGGGATGATGAAATTCTAATTAATCAATGGCTTGCCGAAGACCTTGAAGCTAAGGCCGGAGATGTCATTGAGCTAACATATTTCGTCCTCAGCCAAACGAGAAAGCTACAGGAACAAAGATCCAGCTTTCGAATTAAGGCTGTACTTCCGATGAACGACCCGGCGATGGATCCTAATCTGATGCCGGATTTCCCTGGCCTTTCCGATGCCGAAAATTGCAGGGACTGGGATCCGGGTATAGTAATAGACCTTGATAAGATACGAGAAAAGGACGAGGACTATTGGGAGCAATATCGTGGCACACCCAAAGCTTTTATTACACTAACAGCGGGCCAAAAGTTATGGGCTAACAGATATGGTAATTTGACGGCGGTACGGTACCCATTGGGTAGTGAATCTGAAGATACTATAACGAAGAAAATCTTAAGCTCAGTTAATCCCGCCTCCGTGGGGTTGTTTTTTCAACCAGTTCGTGCACGGGGTATCAGGGCCGGGAACCAGGCCACGGATTTTGGCCAGCTTTTTCTTAGTCTCAGTATGTTTCTTATCATGGCGGCTTTAATACTTGTCGGTCTTCTTTTTGTTTTCGGTGTCGAAAACCGCAACGAGCAGGTCGGAATGTTTCTTGCCGTTGGTATTTCATCTAAGCTGATAAAATGGTTATTGTTCATCGAAGGCATAGTATTGGCCCTGCTCGGTGCAATTGTCGGGGCCGTGGTGGGATTGTTCTACACTAAGGCTATGATTTATGGCCTCGCAACTATATGGCAGGCGGCGGTAACCGGCTCGAAAATATACTTCTATGCAAAACCATCTACTCTTTTTATTGGAATGTTCGCCGCGGTAGCTGTTTCACTTGTTGCAATATGGCTGACCTTACGCAAACAGATATCAAAACCGGCTCGTGAGCTTCTTACAGGTGGTTTGAATTACCAGATTTTCACACAAGCTTCGGGCTCAAGAGGTAGGATTGGATTGTATGTGGCAATTGTTGCAGCGATTGCGGCGATTATACTCATCGCGGTAATGGGGACCGGTAACAGCAGCTCTGTCTCTACAGCATTTTTTGGTGCCGGTACTCTGCTTTTAATCGCTGGTCTTGGATTATGCTATTCCTTGTTAAAAATTGCAGCAAGTAGCTGGAACAAGGTCATGACGTCCCTGACTGGTCTGGGATTGCGTAATTCAACCAGACGAAGTGGAAGAAGTCTTGCCGTTGTAGGATTGCTCGCATGTGGAATTTTCATGGTCATTGCTGTAGGAGCAAACAGACAGAACCCGGAAAAGCGCACCCAGAAGCGGGATTCGGGAACAGGCGGATTCACTCTGCTTGGCGAATCAACCATAGGCATTTTATATGATTTAGACAGCCAACAGGGCCGTCGAAAAATGGGATTGGATAGCGTAGAATTGGATGAAATAAAGACGGTTCAGATGCGAGTACTCGATGGCGACGATGCGAGCTGCCTTAATCTAAATCGGGCACAAATGCCGCGTTTGTTGGGAGTGCAGCCCCGCAAATTACAGGAACGCTCATCTTTTGCTTTTACTAAGAAGATTAATGATTCCGAAGCTCAGGGGTGGGATTTACTCAATAGTAATCTCGGTCGGGATGTAATACCGGCTGTTAGTGACTACGCAACAATAATCTGGGGACTTGGCAAATCTGTCGGAGACGAGCTTGAATACATTGATGAAAAAGGACAGACATTAAGAGTACGTCTCGTTGGAATGTTAAAGAATACAATTTTGCAGGGTAGCATAATCATTTCCGAAGATGAATTTATTAAGCGTTTCCCATCGGAGGATGGATACAGACTTTTTCTTATCGATACGCCGGAGGATAAAATTGAGATAGTGAACGATAGGCTTTCTTCACAACTGAGAGATTTTGGCTTGGCGCTTACACCGACAAAAAGACGGCTGGCTGAGTTTAATGCAGTTCAGAATATGTATTTGTCGATATTTCAGTTATTAGGCACTTTTGGGCTTATTCTTGGCAGTATGGGTCTCGGATTGGTAGTGCTTCGCAATGTCCTGGAGCGACGTGGCGAGCTTGCAATGATGCAGGCGGTAGGATTTAATAAGCACACACTCAAGCGAATGGTGCTTTATGAACATAGTGGTCTTTTAGCCGCCGGCTTGGTATGTGGAATTGTCGCCGCTTTGATAGCAGTCGGGCCTGCTTTGAAGTCACCGGGTGCAGATGTCCCGTTTTTTTCGCTCGTATTGACAATTGTCGGCATTGGTATCAGCGGTCTTGTCTGGATATGGATTGCCTCAACTTTTGCTCTTGGTGGCGAAATGCTGGAAGCATTAAGAAATGAGTAATTAGTGCACAATTCGAACGATAAAAATTTCATAGATTATTTTTTCGCAGCAATAATACCTGTCGGCCTGATTGCTATTGGTACAATATCGCTTTATTTCTGGCTTAGCGCCGATGCCGCCGAGGGTCTGGTAGTACGTGAGCCGCTTACACACGGAGCTCAGCAGGCTTCATCCGACGATGTTGATATTGAAAAACTACCCGACGAGTTTCTCCGTTTCGATGGTACACCTTCTGATTTATCCGGCGCTTGGCCGCGGTTCAGAGGTGCTAACTTCGATGCTGTAAGCAGTGAGAATGTTACTATGGCAAGAACTT
>JASFVS010000344.1:0-3457 GCA_050049715.1 Phycisphaerales bacterium | reverse complement strand
CTCTGGTCTGTCGACCTCGGTGAAGGTTACGCGGGAGCCGCGGTTTTGGTCGGCCGAGTATATGTGCTGGATTACGACCGCGAAAAACAGGCCGATGCAATTCGATGCTTTTCACTTGCCGATGGTAAAGAGATATGGCGGTACTCTTATCACGTAAAAGTCAAACGTAATCATGGAATGAGCAGGACTGTCCCGGCCGTAACGGAGAAACATATTGTAACTCTGGGACCGAAATGTCACGTTACCTGCCTGGATTCTGTAACGGGCGATTTTCGTTGGAAATTGGATTTGGTGAAGGATTTTGGGGCTAAAGTCCCCGAATGGTATGCCGGGCAGTGTCCGCTTATTGAAGATGAAAAAGCAATAATCGCCGTTGGAGGCAAAAATCTCATGATGGCCGTAGATTGCCAAACAGGCCAAATCATCTGGGAAACACCCAATCCGAACAAGTGGCTTATGACGCATTCATCTGTAATACCGGCCGAGTTTGCCGGCAAACGTATGTATGTTTATTGTGCCAGTGGTGGTGTGGTGGGTGTTTCAGCGGAAGATGGTAGTCTTTTATGGCAGACAACCGAATGGAAAATTCGTATTGCAAACGTGCCCACACCGGTCGAGGTCGGCGATGGCTTGTTCTTTCTCTGTGGCGACTATAACGCAGGTGGTATGATACTAAAGTTAACTCAGCAGGCGGATGTTATAACTGCGCAACCTTTATTGGTTCTCGATGCGGAAGTTTACGGCTCACCTCAGCACACGCCGATATTTTATAACGGTCACATCTATGGTGTTAATGCCGATATGGAGCTGGCTTGTCTTGACTTAAATGGAAATGTCCTTTGGACCAGCACGAGTACACATAAGTTTGGTCGCGGCCCGTATGTTATTGCAGATGGGCTGATATACGTTATGGATGATGACGGCGTACTTACAATGGTTGAAGCTACGCCGGACGGCTACAAGCAAATTGCTCAGGCCAAAGTGCTCGAAGGGCCGGATGCGTGGGGTGCTATGGCTATTGCGTCCGGAAGATTGATTTTACGTGATTTGAATCGAATGATATGTCTCAATATCGCGGAGAAATAATTCATATTCTGTTAATTGAGCCGGGAGATTGAATTTAATATAATGGCCTGTCTAAATTCTAACGGAAGAGATTTTTAGGGTATAAAAAAATGAAAGCACAATCTGGAACAGCGAATATTAAAATATTTGTTGCGATAATTATCGCATTATCTATCGTTGTTGCCATAATTGCTTTATTGAAGCTTGATACCACCGGCCAAAAAGGAAGCGGCCTTGGTCCGGAATATGTCTATGAAGTTGACACGAAGATTGACCCTAATCTGATTCTCTACGAAGAATCGGCCCCACTCATTAGCACCGGCCTTAATAGTTCCCATAGTATTGCGCTGGATTCTAAAGGAGATATCTATGTGGTCGGTGATCATGTCGTTCTTGTATTTGATGACAAGGGGGATTTGCTTAATAAGATTGAGCTTACGGATATGCCGCGATGCTTAACAGTCACCGATGATGATAGAATTTATATCGGAATGAAAGACCACGTGGAGATATATGACGACCAAGGCAAACGACTCGCAACATGGCAGACTCTCGGCAAGAATGCCCTATTAACAAGCATAGCAGTTTATAAAAACAATGTATTTGTTGCAGATGCAGGAAACCGCATCGTTTTGCGATATGATACTTCCGGCAGACTGGTAAATCGTATCGGTGAAAAAGATGATGAGCGTAATATTCCAGGTTTTGTTATACCAACTCCTTATTTCGATTTGACAGTTGCTCCCGATGGACTTTTACGCGTAATCAATCCCGGCCGCCATCGCATTGAAGCATATACATTTAATGGCGACCTTGAATTCTGGTGGGGAGAGTTTTCTTCGAGTGTGGAGGGATTCTGTGGTTGCTGTAATCCGGTAAATTTTGTCATTCTTGAGGATGAGAGTTTCGTTACCTGTGAAAAGGGTCTGAAACGTGTTAAAATTTACGATCCGGAAGGTACTTTTGTCGGTGTCGTTGCTACGCCGGAGCAGTTAGGTGGTCCGGCACGTATTTGTGTTTTACCCGAAGAGTGCCAAACAGGAGGTTTCGATTTGGCGGTGGACGATAAAGGAAGAATCTTTATCTTGGATACGGTTAAGAATGTTGTGAGGATATTCTCCAAAAAGAAAGCCGGATAATGAACGAAAATCCTGAAAAAGAAAGAAATCGTCGGGAATTTTTTACAGACGTCCTTAGATATGTCACTTTAGGGACGATTGGTGTAATCGGCGGAGCTGTTTTTACTAAAAGACGGAAGCTATTAAAAGATGGTATTTGTATCAATCAGGGAGCTTGCGCCGGTTGCGGAATTTTCGAGCGGTGTAATTTGCCCCCTGCTTTATCGAAAAAACAATTTATAGCGGAATTAGATAATGAGTGAAGATAAGAACAATATTACAAGGCGTCACTTTCTAAAAGATGGCCTTTGGGCCGCATCTTTAGTCGGCATAGGCTCGGTAGCTGGTTTCCAGTTCAATAAGTCGAGAAAAAATAATACAGTATGGCAGATTGACCCTTACGTTTGCATTGCGTGTGGTAATTGCGCAACTTATTGCGTATTGGAAGAATCTGCTGTTAAGTGTGTACATGCCTTTCCGGTTTGTGGTTACTGTACTATCTGTTTTGGCTTTTTCGGTCCGGAGCCTGTCGATATCAATGAGGCCGCGGAAAATCAATTATGCCCTACGGGAGCCATAACGCGAAAATTTATAGAAGAGCCTTACTACGAGTACACCATTGATGAGTCGCTATGTATAGGATGCGGCAAATGCGTCAAGGGTTGTAATGCTTTTGGAAACGGCTCACTTTTTCTCCAGGTTCGTCACGACCGATGTGTGAATTGCAACGAATGTGCTATTGCCGCGGCCTGTCCGTCCCAGGCATTTAAGCGGGTTCCAGCAGACAAGCCATACCTGCTCAAGAAGGTTGACCACACCTAATGAAACTTTTCAATTATTTCATAATTGGCATAATTCTCATTCTGATATTATGCAGTATAACATCAGGTGTCGAACGCTTTCCGCCCCCTGATTTTGTTGAAACCGACCATCAGATACCGAGCCCGACCACTCCCGGTCCTCGCCAGGATATTTACGAATACATAGACGTTGCCGTACTTCTGGCTGCTCTTGGGTTGGCGGCATATCTGGTCTTGAAAAAACGCAGCCGTCGTATGATATTTGCTTTGATGTTATTTTCGCTAATTTATTTCGGTTTTTACAGAAAAGGCTGTGTCTGCCCGATAGGCTCTATTCAGAATATTGTGTTGTCGTTTTTTGACAGTACTTATGCCGTACCTGTTACTGTTATTTTGTTTTTTTTATTGCCCCTCGTGTTTGCATTGTTTTTCGGAAGGGTCTTCTGTGCAGCGGTTTGCCCTCTTGGAGCAATT
>JASFVS010000076.1:0-10154 GCA_050049715.1 Phycisphaerales bacterium | reverse complement strand
CCGTCTTTTATCTGTTCGACAATCAAATGACTAATCTTGTCGGACTGCCTCACCCAGTGCATACCTTTTCCCGGCTCATCAATCAGGGCGATTGAAGATTCGGGATGGCTATTGTTATAACTAATACCGACAACCTTAAATTTCGGTGTAACAACCGGCCCTCGCGTAAAAGTCTTGCCGCCTTTCACAGTCTTTGGTATTTTCGGCTTGGGCGGGTTCAGATACAAAGCAAAGGATTCTGCCTGTTTTACAAGCGGCGAAGTCTCGTCCTTGTTTGTTTTTGCCTTATTACCTATGGTTTTTTGGAATTTCTCTACTACGCTGGGAGAATTTAAAGATTTCTCTATACCTTCATCATTGCGAACGCCCACAACCACGGGCGCAACAACAAAAACGACCGCCAAAACAGCCGCCAAAACACTTGTTATTCGCAATGCCTTTATCATATTTATCTCTAAATCACAAAAACCTTCGTTTTTAGCCTAATATGCCCTATATTATTTGACACTTCCAGTAACGTCCGGTTCCCTCCAATGAATTATTTTTTCCATAAAAGCATCTTCGTTCCCCGCATATTCACCGCTGTGCTCAGGCGTATGGCAATCGATACAGTCCGACATCGGACCGCCCGTCCTTGTCGCCCCCAAAGACTTTATATGCGCCGATCCCGGCCCATGGCAGTTCTCACAGCCGACATCCTTCAAATGTCCGGTCTTTTCGGCTGTAATAAATCCGCTCTCATAATCCATACCGACAACATGGCATATAACACACTCCGGGTCGAATTGCGAGCCGACCTTTTCGAGTGTCGCATAGGCACGGGCGTGGGCCTTGCCGCTCCATTTTTCATACTCATATTCGTGACACGCCTTACAGGAGCTCGAACCCATATACTTCAAACCATTCGATAGAGTAAAACGCGGATGTTTCTCCAAAAGATTTCTCTCTTTTACGATCTGCTGATAATCTTTATATAATTCCACAAGAGCGTCCTGCTGTTCCAAATCTTCAGTAACAGGTATAGAGAAAAAACTAAAATTAAGCTTGTCCATATCTTCGGAGTCATGGGATTTCGTTATTCGCAGGCCGGACAAATATCTGCCTAACCGGCCTATCGATATAACAAAAGGCTTATTATTCTTCTGG
The DNA here is from genome assembly GCA_050049715.1 of Phycisphaerales bacterium. Taxonomy (GTDB): domain Bacteria; phylum Planctomycetota; class Phycisphaerae; order Sedimentisphaerales; family Anaerobacaceae; genus NIOZ-UU13. The sequence goes on along the minus strand of JASFVS010000076.1, from coordinate 9,008 downwards.
CCGACAACCATTGGCTCGTCGGACTCGGATGGTAAAACAACACAATCCACAAAAGGCAAGTTGCTGGAAAGATAATCGATAATAGCTTCATTACGATGGTTCAGAATAAGAATATTCATACTGAGAACAGTGTTGTCACTCCCAGAATTGGTGTCACCAGCTTCTGAAGTTGAGGAATAAAGCCGCTCGATCTGCTCTATAGGCATCGTCTTTACATCAAATGTTGCTACCGTTACGAGTACCGTTTTATTTTCGAGTAATAATGTTTTCGTAAATTTCACGGGAATATCAACATTAGATAAATGGTGAGGACTGATGAGTTCAAAATCCGAACCTGTATTATCAAGCAGTCCCAGATTCATCCCTGTTTCGATGTCCCTTTCGCTCAGGTTTACTACATCGTAATCGAGCAGTCTGAAAGCCTGGAGTATGATATTGAATTTGATAAGGTCCTGTTCGCCGTCACTCTTCACAAGTGAGCCTGTATCGATAATCAGACTCTTGTCTTCCGGCACACTATTAAAGACCACGGCGCGCCTGTCAAGTCCTCCGAGCTGCCCGCCGGAACAGCCGCATGGCTTCAGAGCACCGAGTTCGTTACCCGTAAAAAAAACCGTAAGCACATCGGTCTTCTCAGGCGCGTTTACCTGCCTTCCACTTGACGCATCAGGCACACATGATACGCATAATATTAAGATGCAAATACAACTTACCAATCGCATAATATTAAAACTACAGGTCAGCTTTCAACCCTCCCCATAAATGTATTGGTGCGTTCAGTCTTTAGTATATCAAGCTCAATCAAAGTGGTTTGGAACAACCACTTTACGTCTTCTTATTTGCATAAAATCCACGGCAGATAATTTTCATCTCATAACCGCCTTCTATTTTTACTACGAGTACATCGACGAATCTCGTTTCACCCTTAGCCGGTTGTGGCGGCATTATTTCTATGTCAAGCTGATAACCGTTGCTAATCTTTTTCTTTTTGAGAACTTTTATCATGCCATCTGAAGATGTGGCGGACTCTATTTCGAAATCCCCACCATAATTGTTGAGAACCGAGACATTTCTTACTATTGCTTTTCCCGGCTTGGCATTAAAGGCGATAATCAATGGCGGATATAATGTATATTTAGGAAGCACATCGAAAAGAACTTCGACAATGTCTTCCTCGGGATGGGTCAGACCAATGTCTATATGCCCTTTAAGATTATCCCCCAGCTTCTCCATATCTACTTTAGGCTCAAGAACGAACTTTGTCGCTTCCACTGAACTATCGATTTCAGCGCTTATGCTGTCGGCTGTTGACTTAAACTTGGTTATTGAAAATGGCTTTTCATCAAGACTGCTAAGTACGATCTTCGGACAGCCGGCGTTTTCCTCTTCGAGGTAAAGCTTTAGTTTCTTGGGCGAGCAGGCAACTTTCGGCTTTATTTCTGCCCTTATAGTTAGGGCCACTCTCGGATTTATCTCGTCATTGCTCTTTACATAAATAGTTCTTAACATTATGCCGGCTTTGTGAGACAGTGATAATTCTGCCGTCACAATACCGCTTTCACCCGGCGATAATTCCTCCTTGTCCACTTTCGCCGTAACACCGCAGCATCTCTGGACCTCTATGATTTTCAGTATATCATCCCCGGTGTTTGTGAACTTAAACTCGGCTGTTTTTTTCTTTACTCCCGCACCGATTTCTCCGAATCTGCACTCTAATTTTTCGAACGTAATTTTCGGCGCTGTCGTTTTGGCTTCGAGCTTGTCCGGAGACTCAGTCAGTGCGGCGGTTGATTTCTCGGCTACTGTAGCCTGCTCATGGCAACCGGATTGCACAAGTAACAAAACGCTAAAAATAAGAGTTAGAACTAAATAATTTCGTATCATATCCCCCATCTCCAAATAAGGTTAAAAAGTCACTTTCCGCTTCATTAATAAGGTCTATTCTAACAAAAAGAACCGCCTAAATCAAGAAAATTCTGCTGATAATCGCAATAGTTTACCTCAAATCAAGATTATTACAAAGCCTGTTTTTAGGAAAATAATGCCGTTTTAAACGGACCTGCGTGTCCCCGAATTTATCGTTAAGGCCCATTCCTGACCGGCTCAGCCTGTTTCAGACCTTGTGTCCTATTCATTACTGATTTTTAACTACTGGTGTTCGGCTTTACAGCCGATATTTTAACTATTATTATAGTCCTCATTATTATTGGAACTAAACTATGGTCGGCAAAAGTCCACATATTTCGGTAGTTGCGCCGCTCTTTAATGAGCAGGATAATATCGGTCCTCTTTACTTCCAGATCAAGCAGGCATTGGACGGCAAATACAGCTACGAAATAATCTTCGTCGATGACGGCAGTAATGATAACAGCTTCGATGAATTGGCAAAGTGGCAAAAAGACGATGATAATGTACGTGTCATCCGCTTCCGCAAAAACTTCGGCCAGACCGCGGCTCTAAGTGCCGGTTTCGCCCACGCACGTGGAAAAATTATTGTCGCAATTGACGCCGACTTACAAAATGACCCCGCAGATATACCTTCAATGATTGCCAAACTTGATGAGGGATATGATGTCGTGAGCGGCTGGAGGAAAAAAAGGCACGACAACACACTCACCAGATTACTGCCCTCCAAGATGGCCAACTGGCTCATCGCAAAAATCACAGGCGTTAAGCTGCACGACTTCGGCTGCACCCTGAAAGCGTACCGCAGGGAAGTCCTGGCCGAAACCAAATTGTATGGCGAAATGCACCGTTTCATTCCTGCTCTGGCAAGCTGGAGCGGAGCAAGAATAGCAGAAATGGTGGTCAATCATAGGCCTCGAACCGCCGGCTCTGCCAAATACGGCCTGGGCCGAACGTTCAAAGTGGTACTTGACCTGATAACAGTTAAGTTTCTTGGTTCATTCTCCACCAAGCCGATTTATATATTCGGCGGACTTGGCTTACTAAGCGCGTTAGGCGCGATACTCTTTGGTGTTATTGTGCTCTATCAAAAATTCGCGAGCAATTTCTCTATGAACAGAAATCCGCTGTTGGTCTTGATTGCCGTGTGTATAATTGCCACGATTCAATTCATCCTGATGGGATTGTTGGCTGAGCTTCTCGTCCGAACATACCACGAATCACAGGGTCGCCCAACTTATGTCATAAGAGAAATACTCGAATCTGCTGATAAAGACGGAGACAGCGAATGAGTAAACCTATCCGAAAGCGCATGCCTTTAAAAAAACAACATAAGGTGCATCACGAACCACCGGCCAAAAAATTCAACTTCAAAAGCCCCGTGGTGACCCTTGTCATAATAGCAATTCTGGCCGCAATTCCATTTTCTTTGGGCAAGTACATAGAATTTAATTCACCCGGTGCCTTCGACAGCGGGGCATACGTGTACTCGGCTAAACGAATACTTGAAGGTGCCAAAATAGGTATCGATGAAAAACCGAGCGCCCAAATGGGAACGCTTCTAATAAACATGTTGGGCGTCCGGCTGTTCGGCTTTAATGAAATCGGGCCGAAATTAATCCAAACATTCCTTCAGGCAGGCGCCTTGCTGCTAATGTTCGCGGCAATGCTTAAACTCTTCGGTGTCCTGCCCGCAGCGGTGGGTGTAATCGTCGCCTCTACATATCTTTCGGCTCCGCTTATTGCAAAATTCGGCAATGTAAAAGAACAGTATATGATTGCCTTTATGATTCTGGGGATAAGCTCTTATGTACTGCACCAGTTAAATAACAAATGGTGGTACGCTGTATTGGCCGGCGCCTTTGTTAGTTGGGCGCCGCTGTTCAAAGAGACGGGCTTTTCCGTATTCGGAGCTCTCGGCTTGTTTGTGATTACCCAGCCCTTACTTAAAAACAAAACATGGAAAAAAACAGGCACTGACATCCTGTTACTTTTCGCAGGGGCGGCTCTCGCCATTGGCCCGATATGCTTGTGGCTGGCTGTTGAAAAAGCCCCGAGTAACTATTTTCCATATTCTTCTCTGTGGCGGCCGGTTGCAAAAGTTCTGCAGGGCTCTCAGACTCCCGGCGAACCGAAGCCGGCGGAATTGGAAACCGATACCGATGCAAATACCCTTCAAAGCAACATTGCTAAGCAAGAACTCTTTATGAAACTAATGCCGGCCTACGTCCGCGACAGTTGGCAAATATTAAAACCCGAACAAATAAAACAGGCAAAGCTCCGAGTCTTCCGATGGTATGGAGTTTTAATATTGCCCATCGCTTTGGCACTTGGCTCAATTATCATGAGAATCATAGTTTTCTTTGCTCATCTCCTGTCACCTCTCAAGTATCGGGCATATAGAAACTATGACCGGTTCGTATTACTTTTTGCCGTCTGGTGGATTTTGGATATGTCCTTTGTCTGGATAAGTCCCCGTTCTTACGAGCAGTATTACCTGCCCTTAAATGCCTCGGCTGCAATGTTGGGCGGCTACGTGATTGCAATTTACCGTGACAAAGTTAAAAACACTATATACAAACCTCACTACTGGATTTTAGCGGGATTTGTCGGACTGATTGTAATGATAATAATGTCGTGGCACATTTTCTTCGGCGTAAGAAAAAGCCCCCACTCAGGTACGATATACCGCAGTCGCGCAACCGGTATGCCGGAAAAGAAAAGAGGCTACGAGCAAAGACTTGCCGAGGCCGTTAAGCATTACAAAGGTGAAAAGGGCACCTGGGAAGTCGTTGGAGAATATATACGAAACAACTCGACAACGGATGATGGAATTTACGTCTGGGGTTGGGTTCCGGGAATATACGTTGCCGCACAAAGATTGAGTCCGGCGCCGAAAGCCTCCGAAGGAACAATGCATACGCTAAAACCCCAAGTGCTCTCGGAAAGAGTCACTGAGATACTAAATGCCTTTGAGAAAAAGCCGCCGAAGTTCATTGTTGACAGCCGCAAGTCCCATTTCCCGTGGGACAGACCCCCCTTGGAACTATGGCCCCAAACACCACAGGGATTTCTGCCCACCGATGAGCAGATTGTAAATGGATACGATAAGGCCTATGCCAAAATGCTTGGCGATAGGTACGGTCCCGCCGAAGCGCTTCGATATAAGGCAATGAAACCGCTCAGAGATTACGTGATGAAAAATTACAAAGTCGTCCGGACGTTCGGCCGGCAGGTTCTTTTCCAACGCAAATAAACAAATCAAAATCCCGTGGTAAAAGAGTAACAGGAATAATGGATGAAGACCTCAAAAAACAGCAGCAGCTTTACGATGAAGGCTGGAGCAAAGAGCTGGCCGCCGGAAAAGAGCAGCGCGGCAACCTGCAAACCAACCTTGAGTTCCTCACCCAGACCGGTTTACTCACACCTAACGATAAAATCCTCGAAATCGGCTGCGGCATAGGCAGCGTCGTAAATGAGCTAAGCAAACAGGGATATGACATTACCGGCACCGACATATCGAGCAAGGCTATCACCTATGGACTTGAAAAATATCCTGATACTAATTTGGAAGTTCAGCCCGCCGAAGCCCTGCCCTATGAAGACGAATCATTCGACACTGTCCTAAGCTTCGATTTATTTGAGCATATAGCAAAAATAGATAAGCACGTAAGCGAAGTCTTTCGGGTCCTTCGCAATGACGGCTGTTATCTCTTCCAGACACCAAACAAATACAGTAATGTAATTTTCGAAACTCTGTATCATAAATCTTTTAAATGGCGCCGCGCGCACCCGTCACTGCATACGCCAAAGCAGCTAAGACGGCGGCTCTCCGAACACGGATTTGAAATCCAATTTGTAAAAATGAATCCTGTTAACGATTTTACGCTTAATAAGTTAAGGAAAAAATTTGGCCCTTTAAGCAATATTTTTAAGCATATAAACTTTTGCCGTCTGCCTCTTTCGTTGCAGACAAACTTATATGTAATCGCTCACAAAATGCCGAAAACATAAACGGAACTAAAATTGTCTTTATGAAAATACTGATGTTAAATTATGAGTTCCCGCCAATCGGCGGCGGGGCGGCCAATGCACACCGGTGTCTTTTGCAGCAGTACGCCGGAAATAACGATTTGAAAATCGACGTTTTAACATCAGCCCCTGAGCCTGGCTTCTTCGAGGAAGCCTTCGCGGAAAACATAAACATTTACAAAGTCGGTATCCATAAAAAACAACTGCACTTCTGGCGAAAGGCCGAAATAATCGAATGGCTGTTTAAAGCCCGTTCCCATTATCACAGGCTGTTGCGAGAGAATAATTACGACCTCGCTCATGCATTTTTCGGCTTCCCCACCGGCTGGCTTTGTTACAGAACCGCCAAAAAGCTGCCGTATATAATCTCACTGCGCGGCTCGGACGTGCCGGGACAGCACGCCAGATTAAAACTCGATTATAAAATACTCGCTCCTGTATTTAGGGCCATCTGGAAAAACGCCGCTATCCTTGTCACTCCCAGCGAAGGCCTGAAGGACCGTGCCCTAAAATTCCTGCCGTCGGTTGATATTGACGTTATTCCTAACGGTGTTGACCTCGACCGTTTTAAACCTGCCGAATCTCCCAACGAATCCGAAACATTAAGACTATTAACTGTCGGCAGACTTTCTGTTACAAAAAGAGTGGATATCCTGATAGAGGCCGTCCGGATTTTGCACGAAGCCGGCCGTAAGGTCCACTTCACGGTTGTAGGGGGCGGCGCAATGCAGGAAAAACTCCGGCAAACCGTAAAAGAAAATAATATCGATAACATTATCGAAATAACCGGCAGATTAAATAATGACGCTATGCCGGAAGTTTATCGCAATAATGACGTTCTCATCAGCGCAAGTTTACAGGAAGGCATGAGTAACGCAATGCTTGAAGCGCTTGGCTCAGGTTTGCCGATAATTACCACTCCCTGCGAAGGTGTGGACGAGCTGATAGCGGATAATGGAATTGTGGTAGGGCGGGCAAACGCGGATGAAATTGCAGAGGCTGTGAAAAAATTAGCTGATGACCCGCAGGCCCGGAAACAAATGTCACTCGCAGCAAGAAAACAGGCTGAGCAGTTCACTTGGGCTGGCTCCGCTGAGCAATACTTAAGTCTTTATAAAAAAATTAAATGAGCATAAAAGTTTTACATATAATCGACCACCTCGGCTATGGCGGCGCACCAATCGTCGTTAAAAACATAGTCGAAAAGCTTGATGGCGCGAATATCGAAACTTTCGTTTGCGCTTTAAGGACAAACCCCGACGCCATACCAATTGAAACTAACCTCATTAGCCTAACACACCATAGGTATAATCCCTTTTCCTTCCTGACTATCGCAAAGCTCTGCAAAGAATATAAAATAGACATCATCCACGCCCACCTGCAAAAATCGATAATCAGCAGTCTCCTCGCCGGTTTTTTCTGTAACGCTAAAATCATCATTCACGAGCATGGCCCGATTTTCCGCCGTGGCACAGGTTGCATCTACCGCCTGCTCCTGAAACTATTGGCGTCTAAAGCCTCTGCCGCAATCGCCAACTCACAGGCGACAAAATCAGCTTTACAAAAAACAACGCAACTGCCCGAAGAATCAATACACATAGTCAGTAATTTCATTGACCTGTCCCGGTTCGACCGAACGCTCTACGACCGAGACAAAATCAGAAACTCACTCGACATCACCGACAATGAAACTGCCGTTGGATTTTTGGGAAGACTCGACCAGTGCAAGGGAATTGATTTATTGATTCACGCCGCAGAAATCTTATGCAAAAAAGACCCGCACTATCGTTTCATTATCGCAGGTGACGGAGCGCAAAGAAAATCACTCGAACAACTCGTTTTTAAATCGGGACTTAAAGAAAAGGTTTCCTTTACCGGATTATGTAAGGACCCGGCGGAAATTATGACCGCTTTTGACATTGCAGTAATTCCAAGCAGGCGCGAGGCATTCGGTATTACCGCAGTCGAATTTATGAAAATGAAAGTTCCCGTCATCGCCTCGCCGGTCGGAGGCCTTGTCGAGTTGGTACAAAATAAAAAGACCGGAATTTTATTGGAAAATCTTAGCGCCGACAGTATCGCCCAGGCCGTTATTGAACTTGCCCAGGATGATTCTTTAAAGAAAAGCATAAGGGAAAACGCCGAAGTCTTTTCCCGCGCATTCGACGGCCAACAGCAGCTAAAACAAATAACCGAAATATACGAAAAATTTGTTATTTAGGAGTACACAGAATAATGTCAACGAATAATATACCTGATGCTTTTTACGACCACTTCAGCCAGGAGAAGCCGACTAAAATCGGTCTGCGGATAGCCGGGGCATTGTCCGGCAAAATCTTCAAATATACCCAGGCTGCTGCGGGTAGCAGTCTCCTGGAAATAGGCCCGGGCAGGGGTTCGTTTGCAGATATTTGCCTTGAAAAAGGGATTGATTATTGTGCTGTCGAAGCAAACGAGCAAATGGCCTCATCTCTCGAGAAAAAAGGAATTAATGTCATACGCGCAATGATTCCACCCCTGCCGACGTTGGATAGAAATTTTGACATAGTAGTAATGATAAATGTTATGGAACACATGAACAGCGCGCGGGATGCTTTACAGATAGCCCGCCAGATAAAAGATGCGTTAAAACCGGAAGGAAAGTTGCTGATATGCTCACCTGATTATTTAAACCTGCGCTATAATTTTTTCAACTGCGATTTCACCCACAACTATGTCACCACCAGGCGCAGACTCCGTGAGTTGCTGATCAGTGCCGGCTTTAAAAATATAAAAAGCTGTTATCTTGGCGGCCCGTTCAGCGGATTTTTATGTTTCATTGTTACAACCCTGGTTGGCCGGCTGCCTTTCGGGCTGCTCAATGCCTGGTTCCCCGACAACAAAGTATTACGTAGACTTTATAAATTGCAGCTGACTTTTTCAAGAAAAGTTTTGATTCTCGGAGAAAAGCCAAACTAACATAAAACAGGATATGACTACTCGTACCAAAAAATTAATTAAATTTCTCATCAGGATTCTTGTCACAACGATACTGCTGATATGGGTTTTCAACCAGGTTGACCTTCATCAGT
>JASFVS010000321.1:0-3755 GCA_050049715.1 Phycisphaerales bacterium | reverse complement strand
CCTGTCCCCCGCAGCAGGCAACGGCGTTGCAGTGGTATTTAAAGCAATATGTTATTAGTGCGCAAATCTTTGCGCAGCGGAACAAAGTTCTTCAATAGTGAACAACTTTCTCCAGCAATAAGACAACGAGGGGCGTCTAAGCACGTTAGAACGCCCCCTTGTGAAATCCGGCTCTATTTTAAGAATTTTGAAACAAACGGGGAGGTTTCGCCACGTCGCAGGAAATGGCCGGACGGCCCTTCACCCAGAAATTCAGAGAACCACGATTCGTGCTCAATCTCTTCGTTGAGTATCGCAAGAGCCAAGTCATAAGTTCTGTGGTCTTTTCCTGCGGTCATATTGCAGATTTCGGTGTAACCTCTGACCGCACATCGTTCGGCGTTGACGAGCACTTTCAGTATTGCCTTTACATCCGTCGGGTCTTTTGGAAGATCGGCCGGTGGACACGCTGACATATCGTGGAACTCCTTCATACACCCCGGAAGCTTTCCGCCAAGCTCATAAATACGAGGCATTAAAGCCTCAAAGTGATTACGGTCTTCGATTCTTGCCGTCTCGGCAATCTCTTTGATTCCCTCGCCTTCCAAACCTATCAGGTTGGCACGAAGGATCGTGTAATAGTAGTAGGTTGTAATTTCAGCAGAAGCATTCTTTACCAACAGCTCTAACAGTTTGTCTAAATCAACGCCGGATTTTTTCACCATTTCGATTGCTACTTTTGCCATTTTGTGATCTCCTTTCTTTTAATAATCACTAAGTACACAAACAACTTTCAAAAACTTGACATTATATTTCTGCCTTATTCAGAAATATTACTATATAATAATTATTCTTATTTGTTTCCCAAAAAAATATATTACTTATTCCCGGCACATTCATCGCACGTACCTTCCAAAACTACCTTTACATTCGTAACGCGGAATTTGTTTCGAATCGCTCTGGCAATCCTCAGGTTATCGTAATCCGCATCATGAAAATCCACTATCTTATTACATTTCTGACACCTGAAGTGGTGATGTTTGTTCGTATCAGGGTCATATCGCTTTGATTCTCCATATCCTTCGACAAGATGAGCCAATCCGATTTCGGCGAACTTCGAGAGGGTTCTATATACGGTATCAAGCGACATGTCAGGAAAGCCAATTTTAACTCTTTCGAAAATATCCTCCGAATCCGGATGGTCCTTCGATTTCATTAGCTCCTCATATATCGCAACCCGCTGCGGGGTAATGTTCAGGTTATGCTGTTTGCACCTATCCCTAAACGACTCTATCAATTCTTGTCTGTTTTTAGTCAGCATTTTTCACTATTTAAAAGTTTCACATATATAATAATTACTACTATATAAGAATTGTTCTTATTGTTCAAGAAAAAAATGAGAATTTTTGCCTTTTTTCACAACTTCGGCCTAATCAGACGTTAATTGCTAATCTTTCTGAGTATAAGCTCTTAAACAATCTAATCTTATAAATATTTAACTTTATTCCCGCGGGGGCTTTTTCCCGGTGCGACACACTATGGCCAATCTTAGCTTTTTATAATAGCTCGTCCAGTTTTGTTTCTTTAAGGTTCTCCGTGAACCATTTTTTCAGCCGGTCGAGCTCTTTCTTAACATTATCCGGCTGCTGTCTTTGCAGATTAAATAAATCGGCCAGTGCAATATCAGTAAACACAGATGCGCACGACTCGTTGGGATGGTACATATTCATAGTAGTAGGAAAAACTCTGCAGTATTCCGGCACCTGTAACAGATCCTTAAACACGGGCCTGCCTTCTTCAGCAAGCTTCGGGCTGAAATGACCATTGTTATTAACCATCTCGACTGCAATCATACGAAAGTCGTTAGGCATTCGTTTTAAGCCCTCACCCTCAGCAAAGACCACAAGCGGCAATAGATATTTTGTATTGTCCGCCTGTTTGACCGGAAGCACCCAACAGCAGACTGTGCCATCCGGATTAATAAGCTGGTGTTTATCCAGCCAGGGACAGCTATCGATCTCTTCTGCCTTTATGAATCCCCACATATCAGTATATAAACTATAAAAGAAATCCGGATTTACGCGTTGAAATACATGCATCTGTTCGTGCACAAGCAGACCGGAATACTGGAAAACTCGTTCAGGGTCCGTTCGGCTAAACGTTGCGATTCGATTGCAGGTCCTTTCGGAAAGCACAATATATTTATCACGGGTATGCGGAAGGCCGCCTTCGATTTCGTCCGAGACCTTTAAAAAACTCCAGGGTGTTTTTGCGAACAGAGGATATTTCTTTTCCAAAACCGAATATACTCTGTTCACACACCTTCTGATTATCTCTTTTTCTTCGTCGCTGAATTGCCGTACGCCCGCCTGATAACGTTCTCGGCATTGCTGTCGCTGCTGCCCGATTGTTTGGCCTTCGATCGGCGAGCCGGTCTTGGCGGACATTTCCATCGGCTGTAATCGGCTGAAGTAAGGGTCAATCGAATCATTAATTATTTCAGCTTTAGCCTCTTCAATATTCAGGAACTTTATTGATACTTCTGAAGAGGAAACTTCCGATGCAGGCTTTTCAATACTGAAAGCACAGTTTGAAAGAAAAAGGATTACCGCCAATAACCATAACAAAGTCGTTTTACATTTCATCAATCCATCTCCTAAAATAAGCGGGCACTATCAAGCAAAAAGGTTACGGGGCCGTCATTAATACTGCTAACGTGCATATATTCGCCGAAGATTCCTTTTTCAACAGTCACACCGTGCTTTGCAATTAATTCGATTACTTTCTCATAAAGCTGCTGCGCCAGCGCCGGCTCAGCCGCGGCGTCAAAGCCGGGGCGGCGACCTTTTCGGCAATCGCCGTGTAAAGTGAAATTACTGATAATCAGGATTGAGCCGCCGACGTCCTGGACACTTAGATTCATTTTGCCGGCCTCATCGGCAAAGATACGCAGATTTACGAGCTTATCAGCTATAAACTGGGCGTCTTTTATAGTGTCGTCCCCGCCGATACCAAGATAGACCAGCAGTCCTTTGTGTATTTTGCCAACCGGACGGTAATTAACTGTAACCTCGGCCTGCAAGACCCGTTGTATAACAGTTCGCATAGTAATATCTACTCAATAATCTTTGTAATAACGGTTAAATCAGTGAAATCCGTATTTCAAAACCACGGCCTTGAAGTTGTTCTGCGAACGTGAAGCTCGTCTATCATGGCTCTGCCTTTATGCGTAACAAGGTAGAGAACCAGTTCTGCAATTTCCTCCGGCCGCATAAGGTCTTCCGGTTTCAGGTCAGGCCGGACTCTTGGGATAAGCTCGGTATCCACGCCACCGGGACATAGCAAATGCACCCGAATGTTCGAGCCGTTTAGCTCTTCGGCCAACGACTTTGTCATCCCGCAAAGGGCGTGTTTGGAGGCGGTATATGCGCTTTGAAGCGGATAACCTTTGATTCCTACGACTGATGAAATGTTGACTATATATCCAGTTTGGGATTTTCTTAGCAGCGGCAGGGCCTCTCTGCATAGTAAAAATGGGGCACGGGCATTTACCCGCATACAATAGTCCCAGTCTTCGGTCGTAATCTGTTCGAACTTCGCTGAGTGAGTAATACCGGCGTTATTAATAAGGATATCCAGTTTTCCGAATTTCTCGTCGGCTACACGCACGAGGTTTTTGATAGATTCCTCTTCGGCCAGCTCGGTAACGACAATTTCGGCCTTCCCACCGACCTCCGCAACCTTTTCGGCGGTCTGCTGCAATTTTTCAATTGCAC
>JASFVS010000320.1:0-3778 GCA_050049715.1 Phycisphaerales bacterium | reverse complement strand
TCCGGCATGGTTTTTTGACGGACCCGGCTTTCCTTAGACGAAGCCTTCGATAGAAATGTCATTTGACCTGCCATTTCAACGTAGGGGCAACCCCATGTGGTTGCCCGAATATGTCTTTTTGATTTTGCCTTGTAATTTTTCTGTTTACATTTTGACTTTTGATTTTCCTACATTTTCTTATTTACGTGCCTATAAGGCACCTCATGCTGGCCTCCGGCAGCACCAATCTCGTCTTGAATTTCGAATTTTGGTAATTTATATTTGTTTCGGATTTCGATATTCGTATTTCGGATTTATAAAAGATATGAGTATCGAGTCACGGACATTAATTTCGATTTCACTTGATTTCTGCGAAAAATATGGTACAATACCTACTAATCGGTCAGATGACCGACGTTAGCCGCAGCAGCGGCAAGGCACATCTCGCCAGCAGGCGACGAGACATTTCAGTTTCATGTCTAAATAGTCAATATTCTTTAGAATTTGCAAAGAATTCGAATTATGAAAACCATCGCGCAGCGATTCCTTAACTCAAAACTTAAAACTCAACACTCAAAACTTATTTCTCCATCCCTCTACACCTGTAAAGAACATTCGACAAATCGACCCTCTTTATGCAAAACAAACCCAAAGTTAAAATAGGCAAAATGAACTTAAACATCCATTAGAAAAAGAATTATGAAAATAAACACAATTGGACACTTAGTGAAAACAAACCCAAACAAACCCAATTCCGCCATCGACTGCAATACCGGCCGCTTTGATTATTGACGATAATAATCATCCGGCCTATAATGACGCCGGAATTTTTTGAAAGGTGTTTATTATGGATTTCGAACAAAACGACAATCTACAGGGACCGATGCAACCTCAGTCGGCAGAACCAATCCCCAATGCAGGCGTAAGCAGACCGGCACCAAGGAGAGGTACCGGCTGGAGGATTTTCTGGGGCATCGTGCTGGCTTTCTCGATTTTGGGAAACATAGTGCTATTTCTAATGTTAATCGGCGTAATTGCCATACTGGCAACAGGTCAGAGAACCATCCTTACCGAGGAAGTGATAAAGGAAGGACCGGCCAGAACCAAAATTGCGATGATTAATGTCCAGGGAATAATACACGGCGAATTAGCCAACGATGTTTACAATCAATTGGAAGCCGCTCGAAACGACAGCCATGTAAAGGGTATTATTGTCCGCGTAAATTCACCGGGAGGGACTATCTCAGCCAGCGACCAAATCTATAAGGAAATCAGCAACTTCCGCGATAAACAAAGAAAGCCAGCAGTCGCTTTCATGCAGGGCGTCGCCGCCTCAGGTGGCTATTATACCTCGGTGGCATGCGATAAAATAATAGCCGAGCCGACTACTATCACCGGCTCTATCGGCGTTATAAGCTGGTACCTTGTTGTTAAGGAATTACTGGAAGATAAACTCGGTGTCATACCGGTTACCATCAAATCCGGCCTGAAAAAAGACTGGCCCAGCTCCTTCAGAGCGCCGACCGAGGAAGAAATCCAGTATATTCAGGATAAACTAATTAAGCCCTCTCTCGAAAGATTCGTGGAGGTCGTGGCGGAAGGCCGAAAAAAATCACTATCAAAAGACGAGGTCAGGCAACTGGCTGACGGCAGTATTTTTGGCGCCCAGGAGGCACTCGAAGAAAAACTCATAGACGAAATCGGCTATCAGGATGAGGCAATAAAACTGGTAAAATCAATGGCGGGAATCAGGGATGCCAGAGTTGTGCAATACCGTAAACCATTTTCTTTCTCCGACTTTTTTAGTTACCGCAAACCAAACTTATTAAAACTCAACAGAAACACATTATACGAACTAAGTACGCCGCAGATACTGTATCTCTGGAGCGTACATTAATTAATAACCGGTTTCAAAGACAAAAGCTGCGGACAAAGAATGCGTTGGAGAGAACAAAAAATCCAACGTAGGCACTAATTACAAAATCCAACACTCCTGTAACAATGAAACAGGAATCAACAACAAAAGTGACACAAAAAAGCGGACAAAAGTCTCGCGCTATTGCTGCTATCTTAATCGCATGTGTCTGCGGCTGGTTCATAATGGAGCTGGAAATACTCGGTGTGAGAATTCTCGCCCCGTATTTCGGCAGTGCCGTGTATGTAGTGACTGGCAGTGTAATTGGGGTTTTTCTACTCAGTCTGTCATCAGGATATCTGCTTGGCGGATGGCTTTCAAGAAAAGCCAACAGCAAAAAAATACTGGGCATTAATCTAATAATATCAGGTATATGGCTTTGCGCAATGCCTTTTCTCATAAGGCCTGTATGTGATGGGATATTCGATACAGGATTAGACGAAAAATGGGGCTCACTTTTAGCTTCTCTTATTTTGTTTGGTGTCCCGACCCTTTTACTCGGAACGGTTTCGCCCACTATGGTACGTTGGCTAACAACGCAGGCAAGTAATTCCGGGTATAGTGCAGGATTGGTGCTTGCTTTTTCGACTATGGCCAGTTTTCTGGGCTGCATAATAACCGCATTCTACTTTGTGCTTCTCTCCGTGCGGCGAACAATATATATCTCAGGATTCGTATTATTGGCACTGGGCGGAATAATTCTTTTACATACGCTCGCACAAAACAGGTGGAAATGGAGTATTAAATAAGTCAAGGAAAAAAACTAAGACCAAAAACAATCCATTTAAGAAAAAAGCCTGTTATGAAAAATAAAATGCACAAAGCGATTCTTATTTCGACCGTAATCATTACGACTTTTTGGCAGTATAAGCCCGCCGGCTTAGTCGCCGCTCAAAAATTAGGTCAGGTAGTTTACTATAAGGATTCGCTGTACCAGCGCATTTTCGTTTACCAAAACGGCCCCGTTACGACTCTCCGATTTGGCCGGCAGCCCCCCATTCAAGCACAAAGTCAGGTTAACCTGAATAACCTGCGAGAGCACATGCTGGAATACACGATGTTGACTTTCAGCGGCTTACTTTACAAACCGGAACCTAAAAAAATACTTGTACTGGGGCTCGGAGGCGGTGTCATCCCGCGGGAGATGCGTTATTACTACCCTGAAGTCGAAATTGACGTGGTAGAAATAGACCCTGAAATTCCACCGATTGCAAAACAGTTTTTTAGCTTTCGCGAAGATAAAAAGCTGAAAGTTCACATTTCCGACGGACGGATATTTATTAAAAAGCAGCTCCGTGATGAGCCGGTCCAAAAATACAACCTTATTATTTTAGACGCATTCAATAGCGACTATATTCCATTCCATCTAATGACAAAAGAATTTATCGAGCAGGTAAAAGGTGTTCTTTCCGATGATGGAGTCGTAGTAGCGAATGTGTTTTACAGGAACCGTCTTTTCGATGCGGAATTTAAGACTTATTCAGCCGTCTTCGAGCGCTGTCAGGTCTTTCTTGGTACTTATTCTAATAACGCCATTTTGGTAGCACCCGGCCCAAAAGCTCCGACACTTACTCCCAGCGGTGCAACAAACCGGGCGAAGATGTGGCAGCAAAAACACAAGCCGGCATTTAATATGCTCTGGGTCGCAAGGCGGCTGCGACCAAAATTACGCCCCGGCAAATACGCAAAAGTGTTAACCGACGACCTAGCACCGGTTAATCAACTTCGCAATCAAACGACAAGGACACCGCCATAACAAAAAGACAGAAGCACACGTCTATCACTTAATGGGGAAAAACTGGGCGATACAGGATTCGAACCTGTGACCCGCTGATTAAGAGTCAGCTGCTCTGCCAGCTGAGCTAATCGCCCTGACTTTTTCTG
>JASFVS010000063.1:0-11830 GCA_050049715.1 Phycisphaerales bacterium | reverse complement strand
TGGAACGATTATTATTTGCGGTTATGGATAGGGAATAATTACATTCCTGTTTATTTTCACCCACCTGAGAAGCCGGGACAGGTTCCTCGGTCATCAAATTGTAATCAACCTGTGACATGCTCATTCACCTCTAAGCTTATTTGGACGCTGTCCTGTGTGACTCTGCAAATTTCTTCGAGAGTAGTTTCGCCAGCTATTGCCTTGCGTAACCCATCCTCTCGCAGAGTGCTCATTCCTTTTTCAATAGCTACCTGTTTGATGATATGCGAACCGGCTCGCTTGGTTGTCAGCTCTTTGATGTCGTCATCAATGATAAGCAGTTCGGAAATTCCGGTCCTGCCTGTGTATCCGGTTTGCAGGCAATTCTCGCAACCGGCTCCCCTGTAAAGTTGGCCGCGTACCAGTGCCGCCTTCTCTTTCTCGGTCCACGATGAAATCTGCTGCTCCTGCGGGCCGTAAGGGCTTTTGCAGTGCGGGCATATAACTCTAATGAGCCGTTGCGCCATAACGGCAATGACCGATGATGAAATCAGGTAAGGTTCGATGCCCATATCAATCAGCCGGGTTATAGCTGAGGCCGAATCATTCGTATGCAGGGTGCTTAAGACCAGATGACCCGTTAGTGAGGCCTGAATCGCAATCTCAGCGGTTTCGATGTCACGAATTTCTCCAATCATAATTACATCGGGGTCCTGTCTTAGAATGTGGCGGAAACAGCTGGCAAAAGTAAGATTTATCTTGGGTTTGACCTGCATTTGTCCGATGCCGGGTAGTTGATATTCAATTGGGTCTTCGACTGTAAGGATATTTCGCTCTTCACAATTAAGTTCGTTCAAAGCGGCATAGAGTGTCGTTGTTTTGCCGCTGCCGGTGGGGCCGGTAAGTAGAATAATGCCGTGGGGAATATTGATTAAATTTCTGAAGTGATTAAGTATCTCCGGATTTAAGCCAATCTGGTCCAAGCCCAATTGGACGCGGCTTTTATCCAGTAATCTGAGCATTATACGTTCGCCACCCAATGTGGGAACTACAGATACCCGGATATCCATTAGGTCTTTACCAATTTTAATCCGGCTTTGGCCGTCCTGCGGTAATCTTCGCTCGGCAATATTAAGATTTGCCATTATTTTTAATCGTGATAAAAGTGCCGCAATTTGCTGCCTGGGCAGACTGAAGACGTCGTGCAACACTCCATCAATCCTAAAACGCACACGCGCTTCGTTTTCATAAGGCTCGATATGTATGTCACTCGCTCGGCTGTGTACGGCCTGAAAAAAGATATTATTGACCAGTTTTATAACAGGCGCCTGATTGGCGATGTTAAGAAGGTCTTCTGCATGTGTTTGGATACCACTATGGCTAATGTCGCTGTCCTGGTCCACTACGGTTTGCACATCGGAATTGTTATTAATGTCCATAGATGCGCTTTGTTGGTAATAACAGCGGCTTATAGCCTTTTCTATCTCGGCGGCGGGGCACGTGACCCGGCTGCAAGATTGGCCTGATTTCCAGATGTTATCTATATCTGAAATTCCCGCTAAAATACTAAATATCGCATCGTAAGCTTCAATATTAAGCGGATCCGCCAGAGCTATTGCTATCCGGTCGTCTTCTAAAGCAATCGGAATAGCGCATTGGTTCTTAAGAAATTCGAGCGGAAGTTTCCTGACCAGTTCCGGATTCAACTGTTCCGGAGAGATAGTTTCCAAATACTCGCAGGGTTCGGAGTCTGCCTTGGAACCTTTTACAAAACGGGAATCCTTCCCGATGCACTTTTGCTGCTCTTGTGTCTCGCTGTGCTTTTGGTTAATGACCTGTTTGTGCAGCTTTTTGTTCACCGATTGCCTCCTCGAAGCCAGTGAAAATGCTTAAATATTAGTTTTTTCCGTTCTTAATCTTAAAATCTTCTGTGACCTGCTCGATGATTTGTCTTTTTTCCTCGGTTATTTGTTCCATATCTTCCTGATTGCCCATGATATGCGGCGTTATAAATATAAGCAGATTTGTCTTTTGTAATTGCTCTTTGTCAAATCTAAACAAGCCGCCAATTAAAGGAATATCACCCACTAAAGGCACTTTTTTCTTGATGGTAGTTTTATCATCTCGAATAAGACCGCCAATCACAACGGTTGAGCCGCTGTTCATAGAAACGACTGTCTCGGCCTGTCGTTTGGCTGTCGAGGGGGTATCCACGGAATTGCTGGTGACATCCTCTATGAGTTTTGTGAATTCGCTGTTAATTTCGAGTCTTATAAGTCCGCCCTTACTGATGTGTGGCGTTATTTCCATAGTAATACCGACATCTTTATATTCGTATGTTTTTACTACAGTCGGGGTGAGCGGGTCTCCCTCTGTAATTTTCGATTGCGTCACAAACGGCCTGCTTTCGCCCACGATTATGCTGGCTTTGTGGTGGTTGGAAGTAAGGATATGTGGTGTCGAAAGTATATTGACGCCGGTCTGTGTTCGCAAAGCGTGCACCATAGTGCCTATTCTTAAATTTGAGCCGGTTCCTCTCCATAGGCCCACTGCAAGGCCTTCAAGAGTGCCGCTGGCAAAATCCACACGTGGCCCGAAATTCGTTGCTCCGAAAAATCGAGCGCTTCCTTCCACAGACTGGTCAATCGTGGCCCAGTCGACACCTATTTGTTGCAAGGTGTCCTCGCTGACTTCCATAATGAGCATTTCGACGAAGACCTGCTCCCGCACTATGTCGAGCTTTTCTATAATCTCAGATATAACCTCGAAGTCCTGTGAGGATGCCGCAATGATTAGTGAGTTTGTACCGATATCGGCAGTGACCTGCACCTGTTGAGTGGCTTCGAGCGCGCCTGCGATTTTCAGGTTCGACAGGGCGGCCGTAAGAGATTCGGCAACCTCGTCGGCCTGAGCATGTTGAAGGTAAACCACGTGAACATTATTTGTTCCGGTGGGGCGCTGGATATCGAGCTGTATTATTAATTCTCTGATGGTTTCTGTGTCCTGAGCGGTAGCAACGACAATTAAAGAATTTGTTCTGGTGTCAGGCATAATTTTTATGTCTGACGTAATTTGAGGCATATTTCGCAAGCGGGCAGCCTGTATGGATGTTGATTTTTGCTTTTCCATTATTCGTGTAATTTGCTCACTGAGGACCTCTGCTGAAGCGTGCTCTAAGCTGAATACAGTGACCTGTTCTTTCGACCCTGTTACATCAAGGTTCTGAATAATTTTGGCAATATGATGTATATTCGAACAGGTATCGGTAATCACAATCGAATTTGTTCTTGGATAAGTCGCCATCTGAGCACCAGCGGCCAAGAGCGGCTGAATAATTTGGCTAACCTCCGCCGCATCGGCATAACTCAACGGTATAATCTGGGTGACAATAGAATCACTTAGAGGTATATCTGCAGGATTGCTTCCCACGCGAACCAGCAGGTTGCGTTTTACAGCATCCGCTCTCGGCACTATCTTGACAAGGTCCTCGCCGGGCACAGCGGCATATCCCTGTACCTCCAGAATTGATTCCAGAACTTTGTAGAGATTGTCCAGGCGTATTCTGGTGGGAGACATCAAAGTAACAGTACCTTTTACACTGTCGTCCACTACAAAGTTGATACCCATTATATCTCCGACGGTCTTGATAACCGTTCGAATGTCAGCTTGTTCGAAGTTTACAGCTATAAGCTCGTCAGCCATCTGGGGATTATTAAGCAACGGCATATTTACCGGTTGTGGATTCTCTTTTAGAAATAAATTTTCTGCGGCAGCGACGGGTTTTTCACTTTGGGCCGAAAGCTCTCTTGAAGACTGAACTTGCATTTTTGTTGAAGACAGAGTATTTTTCCTGGAGTCTGTGACAGGTATTAAATTATTTTCCGAGACCTTTTTATTTTCCCTGATTGTTTGAGATACAGGATAAATCGCTGGAATTTTTGGATTGTTTGTGTTGATGAAACTTTCATTTTTTGTATGTGACCGTTTTGTACGCTTGAAAGCAAAACCTTCAGATTTCATATTTATGGTTTGCTGTTTGGCATTTTCCAGCCGCATCTTGATTTTCGCATGTATAGAATCCGATTTGCAGCCTGAAAGATTGATGTAAAAAATACATGTCAAACAAAATAGGCTGTTCAAAAACTTATGCACTGTTTGTTTGCTTATTTTTAAGTTTTTTAATAACATCTGTTTCGCCTTTTCATCCCGATTTAATTCAAAGTTAATAATAGTTCTTTAATCTCGCCGTTGCGAAACAGCTCTAAATTTATGGCTTCCTGCGATTTTGCTTTTTTGAAAACCTGTAACGCCTTTTGCTTGCTGGTCAGCCGGTTTCCATTAACTTCGCAAATAACATCTCCATTTTTTAAGCCGAACACTTTTGGCACGGGTATTTTTTCTAAGCCGGTTATTTTCAAGCCCTCTACCTGGTCATTAACAATATAAGGTTCAAAGATTGCTTTTGATAATATCTCCGCCATATACTCTGCTTTTAGTGGAATTACAGCAGAAGACTGATTTGTCTGCAGGACAGGCCCGGTGACTTTGTTTATCTGGTTGGTTGTTTTTGAGGAAAGCGTCTGTATATCAGCTCTGTTTTGTTCGCCGCCCCTTTTAAGCGTTAACATTTTTCTTCGCCCATCGTGAAGTAAGATAACTGCGCTGTCTTCTATACTATTGATATGGGCGTTTGCGATGTTCTGACCTGTTTTGTAGAGACCGAGCTGTTTTGTTTTTGTGTTTTGTATAAGAGCTCGAGAAACTGTTGTGTTGCCGCTTATAGTGCCGACCAGCTCTAAACCGAGCTCCTCCTCGGCCGAGCTTATAGCGTTATCAGATATATTGCTCTGTGAATCTTTCATTTGTGACAAGTCCGTACCACCAAATATGTTTTGCTTTACGATATCCGAATAATCTTTGGCGGTGGCTTCAGTCGAATTGCCAATTCCGTTACCGGAGACATTTTCGGTTCCGGCCGCCGTTACTGGAGTAAAAATTCCTCCGGGGTGCTGTGGTATAATAATTGTTTTAACAATTACTATACAAAGCACCATGGCAAGTGCTAACTTAATTGTTAATAAACACTTACGAATATGCAATTTGTCACCACCTTTCTCTAAGACGCACTTACTGCCTTCAAAATCTATCGTCTTATTACATCAGGTACTTAACCACAGTAACCGCCGGATTAAGTGTTGTATTTACCCCCTTTTGAAGGTAGTTTTCAGGGGTTAATTTTATGGGGCTATCGGGGTCGTTGTGACTGGCCTGATCTGGCCGATAATTACTCTAAGTTATGATTTCAAGCTAACATTAATCTGACTTTGCGACAGCTTATATTCACCTGACCATGAAATAAAATCGATTCTTATAATAGATAGGTCCGTATAAAAAAGTAGCCGGAGATATAACTCGGCAGAGGTGTTATAATCGATATTATCCTACTTTCGTTTGCGATGTGAACAGTAGCTTTTCCGGTTATGATTCGGTGGTAAAAAGTGATACAATTGTCATAGGCTATAGTCTGAAGAAACTTAACGTTTCTTTCTTAAAACATTTCGTTCAGCCCATTATTCTCTTGACAAATATAATGGTAAAGTGTAGTATATGTATTGAGGAGGAGGGATACCCTTTCAGCCGTCAGCATGAAGCTTTTCTTCTTTCTTTATATTGTGCTGCCTCTGGGGAAGAATGGAGTCTGTTCGCGAATTTATTTTTCGCACTATTATTTGGTTATATCCTGCCATGCACAGTCAATCGATTGTGAAGACGAAGAAAGTGCGCGCGGGCGAAAAGAAGAATAATGTTATAGCGGTTATAAGTGATATTACTAAACCTGCTTTAAGAGGGTGGGGTGATGAGAAAGTTAATTTTTGTTTTTATTATGTTAGTATTTGTTGTTAGTAATTCGGCTGGCGCAAATGTAACAGTTGTGGATATGGTTGATTACAGCGATGGGCAGGCCGGTACTTATTTTTTCCCTTACGCCGAGGGTGATTCCAGACGAGACGACTCGCCCTGGTATCGTTATTGGGATGAGGATTGGGGCTGGACACATACCTTTAGCCCGCCCGGCCCCGTGCCCGGATCAATAATTTCTGCGACGTTGGAAATTAGAGCCTGGGATGTTGATAGTTCTTCTGCAATCGATCTTATCCTTGGTGAAGGTACCGACATCGGTGTTCTCTTAGGCGGAGATGACCAGTGGTTTACAACCACCTTGTCTCTTCCTTCCAGTTCTTTTGCTGACTTAATGGACGGTAATATCGATATATGGTTGGATATTGATTCGACAAACACTTACCAAATGGACATGTGGGCGGTAACTTTAGGATGGTCCAAACTCACCGTTACCTATGAAGTAGTACCTGCCCCCGGTGCTCTTATGTTGGGTAGTATTGGTGTGTGTCTTATCGGTTGGCTGCGAAGACATCGAACGCTGTAACAGAATATAAAAACCATATTTGCGAGAAATGCGGCTTATTACTATGTCGAATGCGGCTTTTGTATTTTAGCTTCTTTTATCCAGCAATAAAGCACCGGCACAACTAACATTGTAAGAATCTCAATCGTCATTCCCCCAAAGGAAGGTATAGCCATCGGTACCATAATATCTGAGCCTCGGCCTGTGGAGGTGAGTACCGGAATGAGCGCTAATATTGTTGTTGCTGTTGTCATAAGACATGGGCGGATTCTACGCATCCCCGCTTTGATAACCATCTGACGGGCTTCGTTAATATTCAAAGGTTGTTTCCCCTGAAATGATTGCTTCAGGTATGTGCACATCACGACGCCATCGTCCGATGCAATCCCGAACAATGCCAGGAAGCCCACCCATATCGCCACGCTAAGGTTAATAGGATGCGCCTGGAAAAGCTCCCTCATATTCACCCCGAAAATGCTAAAGTTCAGAAACCATGACTGAGCGTAAAGCCATATCATAAGGAAACCACCGGCCCAGGCAACGATTATTCCGGAAAAGACCAGTATGCTCGTTGAAGCCGAATGGAATTGAAAGTACAGAATTATGAATATTATAAAAAGTGCCAGAGGTATCACAATCCGAAGAGTTTTTTGAGCACGAATTTGGTTTTCATACGTGCCCGCGAATTTATAGTTCACACCTTCAGGAATAACGAACTCGCCGGTTGCAGTTTTTTCTTTGAGATATTGCTGACACTGTTCGACAACGTCCACCTCTGCGTATTCAGATTTTTTATCGAAAACCACGTACCCTATAAGAAAAGTATCTTCACTCTTTATCGCCTGAGGCCCTCGCACATATCGAATTTCCGCTAATTGTATCAGCGGTATTTGGGCTCCACTGGCTGTTTGAACAAGGATTTTGCCTAATGTTTCAATCTGGTCTCGCAGCTCCCGCATGTACCTTACTCTAACGGGATATCGCTCGCGTCCTTCTACTGTAGTTGTTATGCGCCTGCCTCCCACCGCCACTTCGATAACATCCTGGACCTGGCCGATATTCACTCCATATCGTGCTATGGCTTGTCGGTCAATATCAATTTCAAGATATGGCTTTCCCACAATCCGGTCGGCTATCACCGTTAACGGCTCGACACTTGGGACCTCCTTGAGAAAACGCTCTATTTCCAAGCCAACCTGCTCGATTGTATCTAAGTCGGGTCCCTTTATCTTAACGCCCATTGGTGCGCGCATGCCGCTTTGCAACATTACTATTCGTGCAGCAATTGGCTGTAATTTGGGTGCTGAAGTAGTTCCGGGGATCTGACCCGCTTTAACAATCTCATCCCATATATCATCAGGAGTTTTAATATGGTCTCGCCACTGCCTGAATTGTCGGCCGTTTTTGTCAGGTATAAGCTCGCCATTTTCATCACGAACAAATGCCTCTTTCTTTTTATCGTACTTAAAGCGAAGACGATATCCATCTTCATCGATAATATATTCAGGCTTATAATTGATTACCGTCTCGACCATTGATATTGGTGCCGGGTCAAGAGAAGATTCCACCCGGCCTATTTTTCCAACAGCCGATTCGATTTCAGGAATGGACCCGAATGCAATATCCTGCTTTTGCAGTACGTCTAAGCATTCTCCAATAGAGGCATGAGGCATAGTTGTAGGCATGTAGAGGAACGAGCCTTCATCCAGTGGAGGCATAAATTCTTTGCCGAGGCCGGGGAATGTTTCTACTGCCCCCGCCCATAAACTATTGGTTCTGAATGTTTCGGGAACGAAGAAAAAAACTTTTCCGAAACCAAGCCAAATCATACCGCCAAGAATCACAAGCACTGTCGGGATTGATAAAAATAATATTTTATGAGCCAGGCACCATGCTAAAATGTATCCATAGAATTTCTGGAAAATCTTGAAAAATAACAATAGTCCGCCGATAAGCAGTATGACGAATATTATGTTTCGAATCATTCCTCTTGTAGGTCCCAGTGGTAACCAGTGGCTGGTAAGAATCACTCCGACCAAAATAACTGCGAGGGCATTGGAAATCAAAGGTAGCAGGCTATTCAACTTTTGTGGTATACGTTTTTTGAAAAGATTATAGGCACCGATTAAAGCAATAATAACGCCTATCCACCAGCTAAGCTGAAAAGCCGCAATAAAAGCGGCTACAATTAAAATAGCTCCTAAGATGTACCGCATCATTCTTTTTATATTAACTTTTGCAGTAAAGAGTATATGTGCGGCCGGTGGGATAATAGTCAAGGCGACTATTATCGAAGCTATAAGAGCGAATGTTTTGGTGAAAGCCAAAGGCTTAAAAAGTTTTCCTTCCGGCCCTGTCATCGTAAAGACAGGCAAAAAGCTGACAACTGTAGTAGCAACCGCTGTTAAGACGGCCCCGCCCACTTCAGTTGTCGCTCTGTAAACAACGTCCAGCTTATTTTCTTCAGGTTTTGCTTCGGCAAGGTGTTTTAGTATATTCTCACAAATTACTATACCCATGTCCACCATAGTACCGATGGCAATTGCAATTCCCGAAAGCGCCACAATATTGGCATCAATCCCGCCGAATTTCATCGCAATAAAACACATGAGAATCGCCAGCGGGAGCAACGCGCTAATCAGTACCGAGCTTCGAAGATGCAATAGTAAGACTATCACTACGATTATCGTGACCAATATTTCTTCTGTAAGAGCTGTGCTCAGTGTGCCTAACGTTTCGTATATAAGCCCCGTCCGGTCATAAAACGGAACGATTGTTACCTGCGAAACAGTACCATCGGAGAGCATTTTTTTAGGTAGCCCGGGAGATATCTCTTTAATCTTATTTTTAACACTTTTGATAGCTTCGAGAGGATTAAAACCGTATCGAACTACAACAACTCCCCCGACAGCTTCGGCTCCGCCTTTGTCCAGTGCGCCCCGCCTGAGCGCAGGCCCGTATGAAACTTTCGCTATATCTTTGATATAGACAGGGACATTCTCGTTGACTTTTACCACGGTCATTTCTATGTCGGCTATTGCCTTAAAAAAGCCCAGGCCTCGAATCACATACTCGACTTTATTAATCTCAATAGTTCTTGCGCCGACGTCGATATTAGATGCCTTAACCGCCTTGAAAATATCGTCCAGCCCGACTTTGTAAGCTCGCATTGCGTCGGGATCCACGTCAATTTGATACTCTTTAACAAAGCCCCCGACAGAAGCTACTTCACTCACTCCTTCTGCGCTGAGCAGGCCGTATCGCACGTACCAGTCCTGGACAGACCGCAGCTCATCCATGTCCCAGCCACCGGCCGGCTCTCCATTTTCATCGCGGCCTTCAAGTGTATACCAGAAAATCTGCCCCAGCGCAGTGGCATCGGGTCCCAAAGCGGGTTGAACACCTTCAGGTAGAGTGCCGGCCGGCAAGCTGTTGAGTTTTTCAAGGACCCTGCTTCGGGACCAGTAAAAATCTACGTTTTCCTTGAATATTATGTAAATGCTTGAGAAACCGAAAAATGAATAGCTTCGGACTGTCTTAACTCCGGGAACTCCAAGCAGTGACACCGTCAATGGGTATGTTATCTGGTCCTCTACATCCTGTGGTGAGCGGCCCATCCATTCAGTGAAAACTATTTGCTGGTTTTCCCCGATATCAGGGATGGCATCGACAGGCACAGGATTGCGAGGCAGCTCCCGAAGCTCCCAGTCAAAAGGGGCAACATAGATACCTACACAGACAATAAGTATTATGAACAGACCGACCACCAGCTTGTTCTCAAGACAAAAACGAATGAGTCTATTGAGTGGTCCGGCGAAGTTGCCTCGAATTTCATTTAATCGTTCATCATTCATTTGCACTACTATCCCATTATTTATTCATTGAATTGAGGCAGTTTGGCAAGATATTGTTCGGGAGCTTCTTCGAACTTTTCCTTGCAGCCGGGGCAGCAGAAATAAACCTTTTTACCTTTGTGTTCAGTAAATAGATCTTTGTTAATCGGAGCGCCCATTATTGGGCATGTCTTCTGTTCGATTACATCTGTAACGGCTGCAACGACTTGTTCTGCCTCTGTTGTTTTCATTGTTTGGGTTGCCTCTTCTTTCTTTTTGCAGCCGGCCAAAGAAATCGTAGCCAGTATGAGTGTGCCTGTGATCAGAAGCGTTATTAGATGTTTGTTTTGGGCGTTCATTTTAAATCTCCTTAAATAAAATTTTTTAATTCTTAAATTGTGGTAATTTTTCCATATGCTTCTCAGGGCTTTTCAGAAATATTTCTTCACAGCCTGGGCAGCAGAAATACACTTTCTTACCTTTATAAGTTATATAATAATCTTTGTTAATTGCCCCGCCCATGACTGGACATAGAGTTTGTTCTTCAGTCATGCCTGCATGTTGCATATGATGAGACGGGGCCATATTTCCGCCTTCGGGGCTCATCATGCTGGGTTTGGCCTGAATCTGAAGAGCCGAATCAATCTTAAAATTACCGTTAGTAACGACAAGCTCTCCTTCCGCAAGCCCTTCCTTGACTAAGTAGTGATTTTCCGCCCTTGGCCCGAGAACTACCTCCCTGCCTTCGAATGTTGGCTTGTCTGTATTTGGCTTCTGAACGTACACAACCGCTCGCTTACCAGTTATCAAAGGTGCGGTAGTGGGAATCACGAGGGGCGCCTGCTCAGGCATCTCGGCTTTAACGTAACCAAGCGATTCTGTTGTTACTAAATTCATCCGGCATATATCACATTGCCCGGCTTCCTCTCTTACTACAGATGGATGCATCGGGCATATCCATTTACCTGCCATATCTGCGTCCATCACTTTTGCCCCGGAGGCAATCTGCGAGCGAACGACCGCCCTGACAAACATGTCGGGTTTTAACTTCTCCTGCGGATTTGAAACGTTCAGACGCACTTTTATCGTTCTGGTTTTAGGGTCTACCGTTGGTGAAATAAAGCTTATTGTCCCCTTAAAAACCTCCCCCGGATATGCTTCTGTGGTGAATTCCACCTCCTGCCCGTATCGCACCCACATCATGTCCGATTCGTAGGCATCTAATGTCACCCAAAGCTGTGAAAGGTCCGCGATTGTGTATATATTGGTGCCTGTTTCTGTGTACGTTCCTTCTGTAACATGTTTTTCAATTACAATTCCGCCGATTGGCGCGTTGATAGTCATGTGGTCTGTAGGCTGTCCTGTTTTTTCTATCGTCTTAATTTGCTCTTCTGAAAGCCCCAATAGTCTTAATTTTTCGCTTGAGGCCTCGAGAGTAGCTTGTGTTGACCTTTTAATGAACTCAGAGCTGTCGGTTTTGACATTCTGTGCGGCTTTTATCGCCTGGAGAAATTCCGCCTGTGCGCTTATCAATTCAGGGCTGTATAGGTAGACCATGTGGTCCCCTTTGATGACCTGCGTACCTGTAAAATCG
>JASFVS010000347.1:0-3390 GCA_050049715.1 Phycisphaerales bacterium | reverse complement strand
TTAACCTCGGCATAGTTAAGGACATCGCTGAAGTCTCAGTCAACGGAAAGGTATTAGGCACTTTATGGAAGGAACCTTATCAGGTGGACATTACCAATGCGCTAAAATCCGGTGTGAACCAATTGCAAATCAAAGTCACCAACCAGTGGACAAATCGGCTGACAGGCGACCGCTTAGCACCTCCGGATAAGAAAGTGCTCACGCCGAGAAGATCAATGATGCGCGGTTTCGGCAGACCACAACCTCCAGTTGAATCAGGTTTGTTAGGCCCTGTGACGTTGGTTTCAGAGGAAACCCGTTAACCCGTAAAGATTAAATTAAACAGGAGATACTCATGTTATTCAAACGCTGCTTTCAAATCGTACCATTGGTTTTTGTGATTTTTCTATCTTCTTCCGGTGTTAAAAGCCAAATAGCGGATTCGCCCGACGATAGTGTGGCAGGTATCCCGGTCAACTATACCGAGTCACGTTCGGGCGAATACACACTCCCGGACCCGCTAATCCTCAATAATGGAGAACCTGTGCGTGATGCCGAAACCTGGTACAAAAAACGCAGGCCTGAAATTATACGTTTATTCGAGGAAAATCAATTCGGCCGCAGCCCTGGACGTCCTAAAGATATGAGCTTCGATGTGTTCGATAAAGGAACACCCGCATTCGACGGAAAGGCTATCCGTAAACAAGTGACTATTTATTTCTCCAAAGATAAATCAGGGCCCAATATGGATTTGTTGATTTATTTACCTAAGAACATTGATAAACCTGTACCTTTGCTCCTGAACGTGGGCTTCACCGCAAACTCTCTGATAGTAGATGACCCCGGCGTTAAACAAGGCACAATCTGGAATCGTAACAAGCAAAAAGTGCCTGCTGAAAAAGGTTTCCGGTTCGGGGGATTAAACGTTCTGCCTGTGTTGGAAAAGGGATTCGGCATTGCCACTGTTTATTATGGCGACATCGACCCTGACTTCCTGGGCGGTGTTCAATATGGCGTACGTAAACTTTACCTGAAACCAGGACAGACCGAACCGGCGCCCGATGAATGGGGTTCAATCGCTGCGTGGGGCTGGGGCCTGAGCCGGGCTTTGGACTATTTCGAAACCGATGAAAAAATCGACGCAAAGCGCGTTGCTCTTTTTGGAATTTCCAGACTGGGCAAAACCGTACTGTGGGCGGGTGCTCGCGATACTCGCTTCGCGATGGTTATCGCCAGTTGCTCGGGGGAAGGTGGAGCAGCTCTGAGCCGCCGAAATTATGGAGAGACAATCAAGCATCTAACAGCACCAACAAGATATCCATATCAATTCTGTGCCAACTATCAGAAGTACGGAGACCACGTAGATAAATTCCCCGTGGATGCACACATGTTACTGGCACTGATTGCGCCTCGACCGGTGCTATTACAAACAGGCAACCAGGACAAATGGTCGGACCCAAAGGGTGAATTTCTGGCTGCGGTTGCTGCTGAGCCAGTATATCGATTGCTCGGTAAACAAGGATTAGGCACAAACCAAATGCCACCGGCAGGAAAAGCTATCCTACACACAATTGGCTATTACATGCACGACGGTGGGCATGGGACCCGTCCATCAGACTGGGATGTATTTCTGAAATTCATGCAGATACACCTGCAACCATAAATATAGCAAGGCCAGATTCAGTTAGCGCCTTCATACGTAATAAATCAATAATTGTCTGCTTTACCTAATTGGCAATTTTAAACGTTTCCATCAGACTATTTAACCGCTCAATATCAGGCTCGTGCTCGTATAGCGGCATATCATTTCCCCGATAAGCAAAGACGTTCTCCTCAAAGGTCTTTTTCTCGGGATTTATGTAAAAAATACCAAGCGGCAGCTTTTCCTTCTCTGTCGCTTTTCGGAAAGCTTCGTTCCTGTCACGCTTGTTATGAGAATCATCAAGATAATAGCAGTGCTCTTTGAACCATTTATAAGTGTTAATCTTGTTAAATGAAACACACGGCTGGAAAATATCTACAAGCGCATATCCTTTATGCGTAATCGCCTGTTTGAGTACCTCTTTTGTCTGTTCGGTATCGCCGGCGAAAGCCCTTGCGACAAAACTCGTATCGAGGGCAATGGCAACGGCAAGCGGATTGAACGGCTCAAGGAAAACACCTGCAACCTGCAAGGGGGTTTTAAAACCTAATTCACTTGTCGGCGACGCCTGCCCCTTCGTCAGACCGTAAACCATATTATTATGCACAATATTGGTAATATTGGGATTTCGGCGAACGCAATGTATAAAATGATTGCCACCTTCGCCATACATATCGCCATCGCCACTCTGAGCAATGACCGTAAGGTTAGGATTCGACACTTTTATGGCCGTTGCGGGAGGTAAAGCCCGGCCGTGCAAACCGTTGAAAAAATTAGTTTTGAAGTAATGGGGAATCTTAGCGGCCTGGCCTATGCCGGAGACAAGCACCAACTCTGTCGGGTCAATTTCCAGCTCGGCAAGGGTCTTTTTTAAAGTATTAAGTATTCCGAAATTACCACAGCCCGGACACCAGGCAATATCAATTTTACCCATGTCATAAATTTGAGTATCCATCGGTTAAAATCCTAATCCAATATGCTTTTTAATTTTTCGACAACTTCCTCGACAGTGAAACTCAGGCCGTTGTATTTTAAGACCTTGTTTTCAATATCGAATCCTATGTGCAGTTTTATATGTTTGGCAAACTGGCCGGTCGCATTGTTTTCAAATATTATTGTTCGTTTACCCTTTTTTAGATAATCCCCTGCTTTTTCATGCAGCGGATGAACCTGTTTGAAATACAGAATTGCAATATCTTTTTCGGCCAGAGCTTTAACAGCTTCATCGATAATGTTATATGTTGAACCCCAGCAAACAACCAGGTCTTTATAATTCTTCGGGCCTATCAACTCCGGCGGTATTATTTCATTCTTTATCAATTCAAGTTTCTTTAACCTCTTATCAACCATCTTTATTCTCAGGTCGAGGTCTTCTGTAATATGGCCCTGCTCATCGTGTTCGTCACTATCGAGACAAACAAGTCCCTGACCATAGCCGGGAATGCCGCGGGGAGAAATGCCGTTTTCAGTCAATTCATACCTTTTATAATCTTTCTTTGTTTCAACTATATGCCTGTGAATCTTTATGCCTGACAAATCCGGTGAAGACGTATTGTAATAAGAATCAACAAAGTACTGGTCTGTAAGCATAAAGACCGGTACCTGATATTTATCCGCCAAATCAAATGCCTTGTGTGCGAGATAAAAGGCATCTTCAATATTTCCGGGAGCCAGTATTATCCTTGGAAACTCGCCATGTCCTGCATAGAGGGCAAATTCGAGGTCCGCCTGCTCGGTTCTGGTAGGCAGACCCGTCGCCGGTCCGGGTC
>JASFVS010000124.1:0-8341 GCA_050049715.1 Phycisphaerales bacterium | reverse complement strand
AATTAGAGAGCCAGTTAGAGCTTATCGATGTAGATAAGGCCAAACAGGCGGGCCTGATGTCCATTGTGCCTGTGTTTACAATGCCGGAAGAGGAAGAAATACAGAAGTTCCTGTTCATAGATGAACTTACCGAGCAGCTTAAAAAAGCCGGAATTAAAAACACGCCTTTGCAGGTCGCCTCCGTCGGTAAATCAGGACAGGCGGGATATAAATTGCTGCGTTTGAAATGCAGCGCCAAATGCAGGTTTACACAGGTGCTCGATTTATTTGCCACTTTGAAAGAAAATCCGTATTTGGTCGGCGTAGAAGAGTTGCGAATAAGATGTGACAAAAAGAAACCCCAAGACGTTGAGATGGATTTGACAGTATCAACGTTCGTAAAGTGAAAAGGACAAATTATGAAACTTCGTTATCTGAAAAAAAAGAAAGAATTAATACCGGTCGCTCTGCTTGCGTTGTCAGCATTGTTGATAGTTATAATCCTGGCCAAGGTAACAAGTCTTTTCACAGCCTCAGCCAATGCAGAAAACATAGTCAGGAGAGCCGCCGAATACAGTGAAACAAACGATGAAGATATGAAGAAGTATTTCGCCAAATTCAAAACTCTTGCTGATGAGCTAAAGAAGAACAATCTGTTTATCCCCCCTTCACCGAAACGACACCCTATAAATGAAGTCATAGGCATACTTGGCGACGAGGTGCTTATAAATAACAGGTGGTATAAAGAAGGAGCCAGAGTCGGAGATGCAAAAATTGTGGCGATAGGACCGACGAAAGTCACTATCGAATGGGATGGCAAGAGTAAAGATTTCGCCCCTCTTGATTCAAAAGGCTCTTCAGGACCGGGTGGCCCGAAAGGGCGGCGGCCACCTTCCGCAGGCACTCCACCCGGCGGAGCAGATATGGTCGTGATTAGTCCCCCATCAGGGCCAACGGGCATGCCAGCAGGTATAAGAGAAGTCAGTGGGCTAAGAGGAGGGATGAGAGGAAGATTTTTTGGCAATATGTCTGATGAGGAAAGAGAAAGATTTATGGCCGAAATGCGCGAGAGAAGGGCTCGATTCGAAAATATGTCACCTGCCGAGAGGGAGAGATTCAGAAACGAAATGCGTGAAAGATTTGGTGGCGGCATGATGATTGGCGGTGGAATGCCGGGTGGTGGACGCGGCCAAGGTGGCGGACGAAGAGGCGAAAGATAATTAAAGGATTAAAATGAGGTCAATAAAATGAAACGTTCAGGAACAACAATCACGTTTATTGTAGTGTGGGCCGCAGTACTTTTTGCCGCTTTGGTAATCGGAGTTTGCATCAGAGAAATCAGGTTCCAAAGTGCCAGGATTGAAGCCGCAAAAAATACTGAAATCAGGACAGGCAACAGCAGAGTTCAGCCGCCGAGCGAAACCGACCGGATCGTGGAAGAATTAGCTCAAAAAAGCCCAACACCCGGACAGAGAGATGCTGAGAGGCCCGGCAATTTTTTTCCTGGAGGAGACCCCGGCGCAGAAGAACCAAGAGGAGCTATGAGGGATAGATTTGCGAATATGTCTGAGGAGGAAATAGCTCGGATGTGGGAAAAATTCGGACCAAGAGGAAGAAGGCCGGGAGAACGATTTAAAAATATGACTGAAGAAGAAAGAGAACGGATGCGGGAAAGATTCGGAGGAAGGCGCCGACAAGGACAGCAGCGCAGGGGCATTGCAGATCCCAATACCCCACAAGAAGAAAATGGACAAAGAGAAAATAATTAGTTCGAGGTTAATACAATGGAACGGGCAAAACTCATAATATCAATATTAGTCGGCGCTGCGGCGGTACTTATCATCTGGAGGGTTGGTTTTTATCCCCCTGTGCCGGAACAAACTAAAAAAACCATTGAAAATACAGTGGCAGCCGAACCCAAACCGCCCGGCCAAGACCAAAGGATCGTCGATAAGAGCAGGCGGGAATTAGCTTCCGATGTCAGAGTGCCAACAAGAGCAACTGCTGAGAGAGAACGTAGAAAAATTGAAAGAGCAGGTCGTGTAGGTAAGCCGGGTGAGATAAGAACCAGAAGCCAAGCAGAAAGTAGTACGGATGCCGAGACTGAAACTGAAAAGGAGCAAGCAGCTTCCTCAACTGAGCCGGATGATTCTTCTGAGCCGAATGAACCTATGGAAATAGTGAACCTCAAAAACGTGGAGATGAAAACCATTATTGACAAACTCGCAAGGTGGACAGGTAAGGTAATCATCCCCACCGACGAAGCAATGAAACAGAGAGTAACTATATATGCGCCGGAAAAGCTGCCGAGAAGTCAGGCCCTTTCCAAGATTTACAGTGCACTGCGTTTGAAGGGCTATGTCGCCGAAGAAACCGACGGTACGATTTTTCTAAGACCAATAGCCGAGGCAAAACTCGGCGAGATTCCCACAATATCGGATGACCTTCCGCTCGCGGCGATTGCCAATAAAGACCAGCCGGTCCAGATGTTTTTCAAATTGAAGAACTACAGCCCATCGCAAATGGGACAGATTATTCTGCCGTTAATCGGCGAGCATGGCTATGTAAGCGCCGATGAAAATACCGGCAGCCTGCTGGTTATTGACACGGTCAGGAGCCTGATGCGTATCGACCTTATTATAAAGCAGTTTGATGTGGTCGAAGCTGAGCAAATCGAGACAACATACTTTGAAATTCGTAACGGTGACCCGACAGAGATTGTCGAGTTACTGCAGACACTATT
Source organism: Phycisphaerales bacterium (assembly GCA_050049715.1). Lineage (GTDB taxonomy): Bacteria > Planctomycetota > Phycisphaerae > Sedimentisphaerales > Anaerobacaceae > NIOZ-UU13. The sequence goes on along the minus strand of JASFVS010000124.1, from coordinate 5,619 downwards.
AAATAAGGATGGCGCTGCGGCCACTACAAGCACCGGCCGCAACCGCAGTCGTTCGGGGCCACCGACACCGGCTCCAAGAGGCTCATCTTCTAAAGGAGGCACGGCGGTATCGGTTACAATCGGAAGCAGCCGCACACAGGCGGTGCTTATCCCGCAGCCGACCTATAACTGGATTATTGTAAAGGCAACACCCGAAGATATAAAGCTAATCGAGGAATGGATTAACAAACTTGACCGGGCAGTGCCTACGATGCTGGTTGATCAGCCCCTTGAGACAATAGAAAACAAAAATCAGGTAGTTCAGAAGCTCTTTAGGCTGGAAAACTACAGCCCCTCACAGATGAGCCAGATTGTCCAGTCTTTTCTGAGCGATAGCGGTATTGTAAGCTCCGATGAAAGCACCGGCAATCTGATAGTAAAGGATTCGGTCGAAAATCTGCTGCGAATCAAGTCGATTATCGCACAATTCGACATCCCTGAAGCTGAACAAACCGTTACGAACTACTTCGAGATTCTCCACAGCGACCCAACAGAGCTTGTCCAGTTATTGAGACTGCTCATAAGCGGCGAGGCGGGCACAACTTCGAGAACCTCCAACCGAAGAAGTTATTCATCGAGTAGAAGTTATTCATCGGGTCGGAGTTACTCGTCAAACCGGGGTTATTCGGGCGGCAGCTATAGAAGCAGTTCCAGACCGCGAACATCGACATCTTCTGTTCTGATCGGACCAAGCCAGCAGCCCGTTGTGCTTATTCCTGTACCAAGACTCAAGTGGATTATCGCGCGGGCTTCGGCCGAAGATATGAAACGGCTTGACGAGTGGATTCAAAAGCTTGACAAAGAAGACCCAATAAAATCAGAACACGAAACAGTACCGGTCAGATTTGTCGACCCCAGTGAAGTTGCAGAACGCCTCAATGAGGCCCTGCAGCAGGTGACAGGGTCGGAACTGCAGGCCAATGTCCTTGTTCAGCCTTTAACACAGGCAAAACAGATTATGATATTCGGCAGGGCGGACATGCGCGCAATGGTCAAGAAGCTTATCCAGGAAATAGACATACCTTCAGGTATGGAAACAAGAGTTTTTAAATTGAAGAATGCAGATGCCGACCAGATTAAAGAAAATATCGATAATCTCTATGGCGAAGATATCCCAGGCAGCAGCTATTCTTCCTCAGCCATATATTACTATTATAGATATGGCCGTACACAAACTGCGACTGACACAGTAAAGGTGATATCATTCCCAACTATGCAGCAGGTAACAGTAATCGCCTCGCCTGAGAACTTAGTCAAAATTGACGAACAAATCAAAGAATGGGATGTTCCCCTTAATGTAGAGGAGGTTAAGCCAAGAATAATCGAGCTAAAGAATTCCGACCCTGTGCAGATGGCGGAGCTGCTAACAGACCTCTTTACCGAAGAAAGCTCAGGGGGATTATCAATATACGATATTTTATATGGAGACAGAAGCGAGGAAAAACAGAAAATCATTGGGCCGCTTTACGGCCAACTAACTTTTGCAGATGTTCCCGGAACAAAGAAGATAATCGTAATAAGTAAAATTCCCGCAGCTTACGATGTTATCGAAGATCTGATATTTGACCTCGACAGGGAAGAAATGGCGGAAATACCTAAGGTAATAGAGTTAAAATACTCAGACCCCGAAGACCTTAGCGAACGTCTGAATGCAATGTTTGTCGAGCCGGGACAAAATGCACCGATTCGATACACCGCTCAGGGACTGAGCGAAGAATCGGAAATGGACGCGGCGAGCAGTAGCAGCAGCAGTAGCAGCAACCAAAACGACGATCAATCAAGTCAAGACACTTATACGCCACCCTGGTCCGGTTCCGGAGCACGCACAGCTATCGATGATGAAATGCCCCTTAGTAACGTTATCGGCAGAATTCGCTTCGTGCCGGAGCCGCATACCAAATCTATTATGACCCTCGCTCCGCCGGAGTTTATGGACGACATAGAAGCATTAATCCAGAAGCTGGACGTGCCGGGCAAGCAGGTGATGATAGAAGCTATCATCATGGAAGTAGAGCACAGTAAAGTAACCTCTCTCGGTATCGAACTGTCAACGAATCCAAACGCATTCGGCTCACTTGGTGAAAATGCGATTACAGCGTTGGGCAATCTAACACATCTTGGGTCCCATGGCACAGCCTCCGGTCTGATATCTCCTATAAGCCAAAATCCATTCGGAGCGACCGGCTCAGGAACAATACTTGGCGTCGGAACAGACGTTTACACCCTGATTGATTTTCTCATCAGGACAACCAATGCGAGAATCCTGAATCAGCAGACCCTCTGGACAAAGGACAATGAAGAGGCCAAATTCTTTAAGGGTAGCGAAGTTGCATTTCTCGGGAGCGAATCAGTAACACAACAAACAACCACCCAGGATATTTCATTTGAGCCGGTAGGTATGGAGCTGCGAACCCGGCCAAGTATTACGCCTGAAAACAAGGTGGATATGATTATCAATGTACAGATTTCACAGCTTACCTCGGAGCTCGTCAACAGCCAGCCTGTCAGAACCAAGATGAATACGAGAACCAATATGATTGTACAGGACAAAGAAACCCTTTTACTCGGCGGTATCCTGTTCCAAAAGGACAGCGCAGTCCAGCGCAAGCTGCCGCTATTCGGTGATTTGCCTCTGTTGGGAGGTCTGTTCCGTCATAACGAGGTTATTCAGACAAACAGCGAGATGTTAATTTTCATAACGCCGCATGTGATAGAAGAATCCGCAGAAGACCTTCCTGAAGCTACAGAAAAGAGCAAGGAAAAACTCGATGACCTTCGAGAAGAATTAAAAGGAACAGTAGAAACTCTCAAAAGCCAAATGCCATAAGCTTTCGGTCTAATAGCCCGAAAGCACTGGATAAGAACAATAGTGTGAATTTTGTCATCCCTCCATCAAGAGAGAGGAAGAATGCCAAGTCTTACAGCAAGCGATTCTTCGTTCGCTGAGACCTACCCTTGCCATCACAAAACTCGCTCAGCCCGGACAGAAATTACGAAAACTTTTTACTGGTAAGTTGCTTACCGGCGTGGTAGATATAATGACTCTTTCAGTTTAACCTAAAAAATGAAAACAAAGTAAATTTTATAATGTGGGTCGTAATTATTGTTAAAGCGGTTTTTATTTTCGCTGCAGTTTTCATTTACAACAATCTTATCGCAAAGGAAAGTCAGGTTAAGAATGTTTTTGGAACTATCGATGCCTTAACTTGAATACGCGTATCTGGAGTAAACAATAGTATGGACGCCTATAGCCTCAAACCGGACGAGCTACCCGATTTAACTATTGAAAAACTCGGTTCCCCCGTAATAGATTCTCCACTGTTGAAAACCCAACGTCACTTTGTCGATGACAATGAGAAGGTTCTTTTCTACTCGCATACTGAAAATATCGAAGCTTTCGAAGAAATCCAAGGCGAGCCTCCTATGCTCGAAAGGGCGGGGCCTCGGAGAAAGATTTTCTTTGAGCCGGAAAAATTAAACTGCGGCATAGTAACCTGCGGTGGATTGTGTCCCGGCCTCAACGATGTAATACGAACTATTACTCTTAGCTTATTCTGGCAATACAGGGTCAAGGCGGTTTTCGGCTTCCATTACGGGTACATGGGCCTTACTTCCAAAGCTCCCAAGGAACCGGTGCTTCTTACGCCTGAACTTGTGGATGATATTCATCTCAAAGGCGGGGATATTTTATCTTCCTCCCGCGGCCCTCAAGACCCTGAAGAAATGGTTGACACGCTTGAAAAGATGAATATCGGCTTATTATTTACAATCGGCGGGGATGGTACATTGCGTGGAACGCGCGACCTAGTTAAAGTAATAAAGAAAAGAGGTCTGAAAATCTCCGTCATAGGAATTCCCAAGACAATCGATAATGACATCAGCGGTATAGAGCAGTCTTTCGGTTTTTCGACCGCCGTGGAGGCGGCACGTCCAGCTATTCTCTGCGCACATGCAGAATCCAAAGGCGCCTGGAATGGCGTCGGTTTGGTTAAACTTATGGGCAGAGATTCTGGCTTCATAGCCGCTTATGCTACTATAGCAAACAGTGATGTCAATTTCTGCTTCATTCCAGAAGTGCCCTTTGTCCTGGATGGTGAAAATGGTTTTCTGCAGGCTCTTGAAAAACGATTGGACAAGAAACATCACGCCGTAATCGTCGTGGCCGAAGGGGCGGGCAGACAGTTAACTGAAAATCCCGATGCTGTAACTGTTGACGCTTCCGGAAATGTTGTACGCAAGGATATTGGCCTGATATTGAAAGAAAAAATAAAAAAGTACTTTGCAGACAAAAATAAGCCGTTATCCTTAAAATACATAGACCCCAGCTATATGATTCGCAGTCTGCCTACTGATTCCAACGATGCGGCATTTTGTGTATTGCTCGGTCAAAATGCAGTGCACGCAGGTATCTCCGGCAGGAGAAATATGGTCATCGGATACTGGAATCAATACTTCGTTCATATCCCTATCGAGCTTACTACCCTAAAGAGGAAAAAAGTTGACCCCAACGGTCATTTATGGCAGACTGTCCTGGAAACAACAGGCCAGACTGTATAAACAGCAAAGATTGCAGAAACAACGGCGAGACGCCGAGGGGAAGCAAAAAATTTTGGGAAAATTTGAGAACACGTTTGACAAATAGGAGTAATTACTACATAGTAGTAGCTATGAGCACAGAAAAGAAAGAAATAAGCTCCGTCGAACTGGATGAAAAAACACACTGGTTCGAGGGTAAATGCAGAGAGGTGGGATTAAAAGTTACTCCCCAAAGAGTAGCGGTATATAGAGAACTTTTAAGATCGAAAGAACACCCTTCGGCTGAGATGCTGTATGAAAAAGTCAAGGAGGTACTTCCGAATATATCACTGGATACGGTAAACAGGACTCTGCTGACACTAAATGAGATTGGCGCAGCCTATGTGCTGGAAGGTTCGGGCGATGCCAAAAGGTACGATGCCGGCTCAGAAAAACATCAGCATTTTAAGTGCATAAAATGTAAAAGAATTATTGATTTCCATCATAAACCTTTTGATAATATAAAGCTACCCGCGGAAATCAGTAAGAAATTTACGGTACTCAGAAAAACCGTATATCTCGAAGGGATATGCGACTTGTGTAAATAATAACTTAAAGATAATTTAAAGGAAAGAGAGGTTGTATATGGAACTTAAAGGAAGTCAGACTGAAAAGAACTTATTGGCAGCATTCGCAGGTGAATCACAGGCGAGAAACAGATACACGTACTTTGCCAGCCAGGCAAAGAAAGAAGGGTATGTTCAGATATCAGCTATCTTCGAAGAAACGGCAAATCAAGAGAAAGAACATGCCAAACGCGAGTTTAAATTTCTAAAGGGCGGTGAGGTGGAAATCACAGCGGCCTTCCCGGCCGGCGTCATTGGTAATACCATCGAAAATCTCAAAGCAGCCGCTGCCGGTGAGCACTATGAGACCACCGAGATGTATCCGAACTTCGCCGATGTTGCGGAGAAAGAAGGGTTCGATGAAATAGCAAAGGTGTTCCGAAATATCGCAGTTGCCGAGAAGCGACACGAAGACAGATACGTTTCCTTGGCAAAGAAT
>JASFVS010000339.1:0-3507 GCA_050049715.1 Phycisphaerales bacterium | reverse complement strand
GGTTGTATTTAAACGTGAAAAACCTGTAAGATGGGCATGCAGAAATTGCGGCTATATCCACGAAGGCACAGAAGCTCCGAGCATTTGTCCGGCATGTGCGCATCCGCAGGCCCATTTCGAACTGGAAGCAACTAACTTTTAATTAGCAAAAAGAAAGGTGCGGACAATGAGAAAAATAATTAATAGAAAATTCGTTCCGGGGTCTGTCTTGCTATCAGTGATAGTCTTTGGCTCATTGGCATATTCGCACTGCCAGGTGCCATGCGGCATATATGACGACAAGGCCCGGTTTGATATGATTGCCGAGCATATTACAACGGTTGAGAAATCGATGAAGATGATAGAGGAGCTGTCCGCTCAGGAAAAACCCAATATGAATCAGCTCGTTCGCTGGATTAACAACAAGGATATACACGCCGACGAAATCAGTCATATTGTAAGCTATTATTTTCTGGCCCAGAGAGTCAAGCCGGCGGAGAAAACCAACCTGAAAGCATTCAATGAATATACGGAGAAGCTGATTTTACTTCATAAGATGCTTGTATATTCAATGAAAGCCAAACAAACAACTGATTTGAACAACGTTGAAAAACTCAGAACTTTATTAAGCCGGTTCCATGAGGCATATTTTGGTAAGCCCATGCAACACGAACATGAACCCTGAAGGTTAAGAGGTGAGAAAATGACAGAAAGAAAAGGAATAGTAAAATTCAAAGGAAATCCTCTGACACTTTTGGGTCAGGAGGTCAAAGCCGGTGAAACAGCACCGGATGCTGAGGTTTTAGATAACGATTTAACCACAGTTAAATTATCCGGTTTTAGGGGCAAGGTATGTGTAATATGCTCGGTCCCGTCTCTGGACACGCCGGTATGTGATACACAAACCAGGAAGTTTAATGAGCAGGCGGCCTCACTTGGAGACGATGTTGTTGTATTGACCATCAGTATGGACCTTCCATTCGCCCAAAAGCGATGGTGCGGCTCGGCAAATATCGAAAATGTCCAGACGCTTTCTGACCATCGCAACGGGGAATTCGGCAACGTATTCGGCGTTCTTATAAAGGAATTACGACTCCTGGCAAGAGCTGTATTCGTTGTAGATGCTGAAGGGATTATCAGATACATACAAATAGTTGACGAAGTAACAAATGAGCCTGATTATGAAGCGGCACTTCAGGCAGTGAAAGAGATAACAGGATGAGACAGATAAAAGCAAACATCTATGAAGTTGGGGCGATTGACTGGGATGCAAGACTGTTCGACAGGCTGATTCCTTTGCCTGATGGTACGAGTTACAATTCGTATCTGATTTGTGGCAGCGAAAAAACAGCTTTGCTCGATACGGTGGACCCTTCAAAAACAGAAGTTTTGTTCAGTCATCTCGCCGAATTGAATATAGACAAGATTGACTACGTCATTTCGCATCATGCAGAGCAGGACCATTCCGGGTCTTTGCCTGATGTGCTGCAAAAATATCCGGATGCAAAGGTTGTAACTAATTCTAAATGCAAAGGCATGCTGATTGACCTGCTTGGTATTGAAAATGAGAAGTTTATCGAAGTCGAAGACGGCCAGACACTTTCACTGGGCGACAAAACCTTACAGTTCATATACATTCCATGGGTACATTGGCCGGAAACCATGGGAACATATCTCAAAGAAAACAAAATACTGTTTCCTTGTGACTTCTTCGGCGCTCACCTTGCAACAAGCAGTCTTTTTGTCGATGATGAGGCGGTAGCCTATGAATCGGCAAAGCGCTATTATGCCGAGATTATGATGCCGTTCAGAAGGCAGATAAACTCTAACCTTGCAAAGCTTAAAGACGTTGAAATCGAAATAATAGCTCCGAGTCACGGCCCGGTGCATAATCGACCTGACTTCATCCTTGATGCTTACAAAGACTGGGCCTCCGATAGGGTTAAAAATGAAGTGGTAATAGCCTATGTTTCGATGCACGGCAGTACCGCAAAAATGGTTGCACATTTTGTCGAGACTCTAATTAAAAAAGGTGTTACCGTAAAGCAATTCGAGCTATCCACCGTCGATATTGGTAAACTCGCGATGGCACTGGTGGATACAGCGACTATCGTCATCGGCTCACCTACAGTATTGATAGGGCCGCATCCATGTGCCGCTTATGCAACGTTTCTGGCGAATGCCCTTAGACCCAAAGCTAAATTCGCCTCTATAATCGGCTCTTATGGGTGGGGCAGTAAAGCGGTCGAGCAATTAGCAGCTATGTTAACAAATATCAAAGCGGAGATTATCGAGCCTGTTCTGGCAAAGGGCGACCCTAAAGAGGCTGATTTCGCCGCACTTGAAAAACTTGCTGATAATATATTAAATAAGCACAAAGAGATTGGAATCGTAAATTAGAGACTTCAAATTACAAAAAGGAGTATGAATTATGGCTGAAAAATTACAAATCTATAAATGTCCGACCTGCGGTAATATTGTCGAAGTGCTTCACGGTGGTATCGGGGAATTGGTTTGCTGCGGCAAACCCATGGAGCTGCTTGATGAACAAACCGCTGATGCAGCAAAAGAAAAGCACGTACCCGTCATCGAAAAAATCGACGGTGGTTACAAAGTCAAGGTCGGAAGCATACCTCACCCTATGGAAGAAAAACACTATATCGAGTGGATTGAACTACTCGCAGACGGCAGCGTTTACAAACAATTCCTGCAACCGGGGATGGCACCTGAGGCCGTCTTTAATGTCGAAGCTGATTCCGTCAGTGCCAGAGAGTACTGCAATGTTCACAGCCTGTGGAAAGGGTAAAAAATGATAAGCCAAAAAATGGAAGAAGCCCTGAATGAGCAGGTCAATGCCGAGATGTATTCGGCGTATATGTATCTGTCTATGGAAGCGTATTTTAAATCGCATAATTTGAACGGCTTAGCAAGCTGGATGAGAGCCCAGGCCCAGGAAGAAATGACGCACGCGATGAAAATTTACGACTTCATAAATGAACGAGGCGGTAAGGTTACACTAAAGGCCATAGAAGGACCTCCGACTGAATGGAAATCTCCACTCGCAGTTTTCGAGGCGGTTTATGCGCATGAACAAAAAGTAACAGGTCTGATTAACGGATTGGTTGACCTTGCTATCAAAGAAAAAGACCACGCAACTAACACTTTCTTACAATGGTTTGTAAATGAACAGGTCGAAGAAGAAGCATCTGCAGATGAAGTAGTGCAGCAGCTTAAAATGATGAAAGATGCGCCGGGTGGAATGTTCATGCTCAACCGTGAGCTGGGCCAGCGGGTCTTTACACCGTCAGCAACAGAAGGGGAATAATCATGAGCATTTCGCTCAATGCTATTGAGGTCTTCGAAATAGCAGAACGGATTGAAAGAAACGCAGTCAAATTCTTTCGTAGAGCGGCGGAAATTTTCTCCGACCCGGACATGTCTCGGATATTGTTAAGTCTTGCCGAGTTTGAAAAGGAACACGAAAGAACTTTCGCCAACATGAGAAGACAGATATCTAATAAGCAATGG
>JASFVS010000319.1:0-3803 GCA_050049715.1 Phycisphaerales bacterium | reverse complement strand
TTTGGCATCTTTGGGCGTATTCATCCTGTGGTTCGGATGGTTCGGATTTAACGCAGGCTCGACATTGGGCGTTACAGACGGCTCGGCTATCGGGCGAGTGGCAATCAACACAAATTTAGCCGCAGCATTAGGCGGAATTACCGCTATGATTACAGTGTGGAAACGGTTTGGCAAACCGGATTTATCGATGGCAATGAACGGTGCCTTAGCCGGGCTTGTGGCTATAACTGCACCCTGTGCCTTCGTTGAACCCTGGGCGGCAACAGTGATAGGAGCAACTGCCGGGGTTATGGTCGTAATCGGAGTCGAGTTTCTTGATAAGCTCCAAATCGACGACCCTGTCGGAGCAGTACCAGTCCACGGCATTTGTGGAGTCTGGGGAACACTTTGTGTTGGTATTTTCGGTAAACAGGCATTAGGATTGGCAAATAATGGTTTCATATACGGTGGAAATCCAATGCAATTAGGTATTCAAATCGTTGGCAGTGTTAGTACAATAGGCTTTGTGGTCGTTAGCATGGGTATAGTTTTTAAGTTGATTGACTTGACTATCGGATTAAGAGTCAGCCGGGAAGAGGAACTCAGAGGATTAGACATCGGTGAGCACGGTATGGAGTCTTATGGTGGTTTTCAGATATTCAGCACATGTTAAACCCGTGTTAGCATAAGAGGTAAAAAATGAAACTTATAATTGCATATATTCAACCACACAAATTGCAGGACGTGAAGAAAGCTTTATACAAAGCTCAAGTTTATAAAATGTCTGTAACAAATGCGCTGGGCTGCGGCGAGCAGCGCGGTTATGAAGAAAGCTACCGAGGTATAAAATTTGAAGTAAACTTACTCAAGAAAGTAAGACTCGAGATAAGCGTAAACGAAGATTTTGTGGACAAAACGATTGATGCAATTATAAGCGGAGCCAAGACGGGACAAATAGGAGACGGTAAGATATTCGTAATAGACTTACACGAATGCATCCGTATTCGCACCGGCGATAAAGGTAATAAAGCAATTGGTTAAAGCTTGAAAATAATAACAAAGACTATAAAAAAACTTTTTGAAAGGAACAATAATAATGACACCAAAGAATTTTTTTGAATTCGCCAAAAAAAACAATGCGAAAATGGTCGACCTGAAATTTGTCGATCTCCTCGGCACATGGCAGCACTGCTCATACCCTATAGATACCTGGGATGAGAGTACGTTTGTTGATGGAGTCGGCTTTGACGGCTCATCGATTCGCGGTTGGCAGGACATCCATATGTCTGATATGCTGGCGGTGCCCGACCCTGCTACTGCGGTGCTTGACCCGTTCTTTAAGAATCCGACAGTCAGCGTGATAGCCAACATTGTTGACCCAGTTACCAAAGAAGACTACACCCGTGACCCCCGACATGTTGCACGTAAAGGACGAGAATATCTGAAGAAGACCGGTATAGCCGACACCTGTTATATAGGGCCGGAGCCTGAATTCTTCATATTCGACGAGGTCCGCTATCAGCAGAATCAATTTACCGGAATGTATCAGATCGACTCGGTCGAAGGGGCCTGGAACACAGCGCGCTTCGAAGAGCCGAACCTGGGGTATAAGCCGAGTTTTAAGGGTGGATACTTCCCGGTCAGCCCAACGGACACCTACCATGACCTGCGCGGCGATATGGTTGCTGAGATGCAAAAAGTGGGTATTGTAGTCGAGGCACATCACCACGAAGTAGCAACCGCCGGTCAGGCCGAGATTGATATGCAGTTTGACGAGCTGTTGAAGATGTGTGACCAGTTTATGTGGTATAAGTACATTATTAAAAATGTAGCCAAGCTTAACGGCAAGACAGTGACGTTTATGCCTAAGCCGGTCTTCGAGGACAACGGCAGCGGGATGCACACCCATCTGTCTTTGTGGAAAGACGGCAAGCCCTTAATGGCAGGTGACAAATACGCGGGATTCAGTGACCTTGGTCTTTACGCCATAGGCGGAATCCTGAAACATACGCCAGCGATTCTGGCTTTTGCCGCGCCGACAACAAATTCTTATCGCCGTCTTGTTCCGGGTTTCGAAGCACCTGTGAATCTTGTAATGAGCGCCCGTAACCGCTCGGCCGCCGTGCGTATCCCGATGTATTCAAGCAGCCCGAAAGCCAAACGGCTTGAGTTCCGCTGTCCCGACCCGACAGCCAACGGCTACCTGGCATGGACGGCAATGCTTATGGCAGTTCTTGACGGCATCGAGAATAAGATTGACCCGGGCGAGCCTCTGGACGAGGATATTTACGAAATGACTCCGGAGGAGCTGGGTAAGTATCCGAAAACCCCCGGTTCCCTGGCCGAAGCGATCGATGCACTCGAAAAAGACCATGATTTCCTTACAGCCGGTAATGTCTTTACGGAAGATTGCGTCGATATGTGGATTAAATGGAAACGCGAAGAGGAACTGGACCCGATGGCCCTGCGCCCGCATCCGCATGAGTTCCATCTTTACTATGACAGTTAATGTTATACGACTTACCTAAGGTATTGGTATTTCGTTGTTGGCAAGGCTTGCCTGCTACTACCACGCTTATTACGGGTAGTTTAGCAAAGCAAGCCTTTTCCAACATTGGAGCCTCTGAGAATTACAAGCCATAGTTGTTAAAAACTCCGGTGACTTGCCTGACATTGGCCGAATTAAGTGCGCAAACTGCTTGCCATTAGTATCACTACTAACCCTATAGCTATTGCTTATAAATAATATTAGAGAAATATTGCTATCATACCCAAAAAAGTTGCGTATACTATCATTGAGACCTTTGAAAGTCTCTACTCGACAAACCCGATAAAGAAATAAAGTTAAATAAATGGATCAAATGAGCTTAAAACTAAAACAGTATGGTTTGTATGAGGCCCGGCGTGAGCACGATGCCTGCGGCATTGGTGCAGTTGTAAATATCTCCGGAAAAAGGGAACATTCTATAATCGAATATGGCAAACAAACCCTTGTCAATCTGCACCACCGTGGCGCAGCCGGGGCTGATGAGACCACAGGCGATGGCGCAGGGATTTTATTCCAGATTCCGCATGAGTTCTTCGCTTCAGAATGCGAAAAGCTAAGCTTCTCACTCCCACCGATTGGCCAATATGCCGTAGGTCTGGTTTTCGGTTCAAAACAAGCAAAACTCAGAGAACAATGCGATGAAATATTAGAAGCTGCAATTGGCTACTATGGTATGAAGGTATTAGGATGGAGAGAGGTGCCGACTTCAAGTGAGTGCCTCGGCAAGATAGCACTCCAGGCAGAGCCTTCTATCAGACAGATTTTCGTAGATGGGGCCGGTACAAAAGATGAAGCACTGGAGAGACGTTTATACCTGGCACGCAAACGAGCCGAACGACTGGTCATAAAAAAATTCGGTGACGAAGGACAGGATTTTCATATAACCTCGCTTTCCTGCAAAACCATCTGCTACAAGGGCATGTTCATGGCATGGCAATTATTTTCATATTACCCTGACCTTGCAGATGAACGTCTGAAATCAGCGCTCGCGATTGTCCATCAACGTTACAGCACAAATACATTTCCGAACTGGCGTCTTGCCCAGCCTTTCCGCTGTATAGCACATAATGGTGAAATAAATACCCTAAGCGGCAACCGGAACTGGATGCGAACTCGCGAGACTGTCATGGCCAGTGACGTTTTCGGCGATGACATCAAAGATTTATTGCCCATACTACCAGCCGGGATGAGCGACTCTGCGTGCTTTGACAGTATGCTCGAACTTCTGGTTCGCTCAGGCAGAAGTGTGCCTCATTCTATGATGATGATGATTCCG
>JASFVS010000062.1:0-11973 GCA_050049715.1 Phycisphaerales bacterium | reverse complement strand
ACTCCTACAAAAATAACAACCACCCAAATAATAACCGACCCGTACTTGCTGAAAAATTCAAGAGAACGGTCGTCGCCTGTTAAAGTCAGTGAATCGTGCCGACCCCGCAGGAAAAACACATAGAAAAAGAGCGCAATTATCAATGTGCTGAGTAGTCCAATGGCCCGGTCAACAAAAACGCTCAAGGCCGCTTCAAATCTTTTATCGGTGTGCTTTGTAACATACCATGCACGAAGCAAATCACCACCCACAGAACCCGGCATGAAATTATTGTAAAACCAACCAAGGAAATTGAGTCTTACCGCCGTCAGTAAACCTATGAAAACAGACTGTGTCCTCAACAACAGCCACCACCTAAAGCTTATTATTACCAGGCAGATAAGAAAAATGCCGAGTGCTACTATAAAAGCCCCCAAAACCTCTAAATTCTTCATCTTAGCGAAAATCGAGATTAAATTACTCCATCTTTGCCCTCGAGATAGCCAGATTCCAGCCCAAACAATCCCGACCGAAACCACCAAAACACGCAGAAACAGAAATAAATATTTACTTTTCTCAGCTTTCGGTTCCGGCATTGAAGTAGTTTGCCTTAAAAAAACTTTGTTTTTAAAGATGATAACTGGTAAAACGTATCCTGGCAAGACACTAAAAACAACAAAGTAGGAGACAATACAGGTGGGCGCAAGAGAAGACATTGAAGAAGGTCTGGAGTTTAATCCGAAATTCGATGATAACGGCCTGATAACAGCTATAGCGCAGGACGGCCAAACCGGTCAAATCCTGATGGTGGCATTTATGAACCGAGAGGCACTTGATTTGACAATTCGAACCGGCTATGCCACATACTTCAGCAGGTCGCGACAGGAATTATGGAAGAAAGGCCAGGAGAGCGGACACTGTCAAAAGGTAGAACAAATACTTACTGATTGCGACCAGGACTGCCTGATTCTTAAAGTAAGCGTCGATGCCGGACAATGCCATGTGGGTTATCGGTCGTGCTTTTACCGTGCACTGGAGAAGGAATCGGACAAAAAACTGGTATTCATAGCTGATAAGACCTATGACCCACAAAAAATCTACCGGAAGAAAAAATGAGTTTATCAGATTTTTTTATATCTGCTTATCAGAAATAAAGTTACTAAGTGAATTCCCCTGTAAGTGAAAAAAAACGGGTCATTTGGGAGATTTCCCTTGATTTCAAGGCAATATTATGGTATCTTATTTCTTATAGGCAATGGACTTAGTGAGGAGTGGCTGCAATATTTCTTTATTAAAAGGCTCTCATTCGCTAAATAAGCGTTACGTTTGACAGCAACTATGGCACTTAACTATAGTATGGTATGTGCAATAAATAAAATATGTTTAAAAAACGTTCCACACCGAAAACATTATTACCCTTTTCCAGGAGGACTCAAGCAATGAAAAGTAAAACAAAGGCATTATTAATTTTCGTGCTCGCATTGCTGCTCGGCACTATGCAGGCCACTGCAGTCTACGGCTATACACCGGCCAATGACGACTACGAAGATGCCCAAGCCGTCGGCAACGTAACGGATCTGGCCTTCGATACAACCGAAGCAACGCCCGACGGCCCCGGCGTGTGTAGCGACAATATCAGCAGGAACATCTGGTATTGTTATACCGCCACATGTACCGGCTGTGCTACCGTCAGCCTTTGTGGCAGCAGCTTCGATACCAAACTCGCCGTCTACGAGGAATGTAGCACCGAACCATCATCGAGCAACCTTCTCAGATGCAACGACGATTATTGCGGAAGGCAATCAGAGACCAGGTTCCCCGTTATTGCCGGCTATAAGTACCTCATCGAAATTGCTGGCTTTAGTTCAGCATTCGGGGAAGGTTTATTAACCATATCCTGTGACAGCGGGGCTGAGCCACCATCCAACGATGACTGGTCCAACGCAGCTTCTGTCGGTAATGTATCCGGATTATCTTTTGATACCAGCTGTGCGACGTTCGACGGCGCCGGTCACTGCTCATCCGGTCCAAACATCTGGTATTGTTATACAGCTCCCTACACATGTAATGTTACCGTCAGCCTCTGTGGCAGCAGCTTCGACACTATGCTTGGCCTTTACGACAGCTGTAGCAGCTACCCGAACTACGGCCACCTAATTAGTTGCGACGATGACAGCTGCAATCGTCAATCTATGCTTACTTTCGCTGCAACCGCCGGCGAAAGTTATCTGATTGAGGTCGGAAGTTATACCGGGGCGTCCGGTGAGGGTATATTAACCATTAGTTGCGACGGCATTGAGCCGCCGGAAGAGCTCGTTAACGATGATTGTGAAGACGCGACTCATATCGGCAATGTTGCGAACCTGCCGTTTGACACAACAGAAGCACAATTCGACGGTCCCGGCTACTGTATGACCAGCAAAAACATCTGGTACTGCTATTTAGCTCCGGTGACTGGAGAGGTTACCGTGAGCCTGTGCGGCAGTGAATATGACACAAAGCTTGCTATCTATAACGGCTGTGCTTGTGACCCGCTACCGAGCAACCTGATCGGATGTAATGATGATTTCTGCGGCAGGCAATCCGAGATTACATTCGAGGCGATAGCCGGCAACAACTACCTGATTGAGATTGGTGGATGGACTGATACCGACTATGGTGAAGGTATATTGAATATCAGCTCCGAGGGAGTTGAGCCTGGTGTACCTAACGACAACTGCAGCCAAGCAACACCAATAGGTGATGTAACAGATAAACCGTTCAGCACAATTGAAGCAACATTTGACGGTTCAGGTCATTGCTTGAACAGTCCTAACATTTGGTACGTCTATACAGCTTCATGCACCGGTGAAGTTACCGTCAGTCTGTGTGGCAGCGAATATGACACCAAGTTAGCCGTCTATGAGAAAGATGGTTGTCCTCCGAGTTCCAGTGACCTAATCGGATGTAACGACGATGCGTGCGGCTGGCAATCCGAGCTTACCTTCGAAGCAATTGCAGGTCAACAGTACCTCATCGAAGTAGGTGGATTCGGTAGCAATACAGGGAACGGCGTAATAAGCATTAGCTGCGAGGGTGAAGAACCAATAGAATCAGACCTCGGTGACGCACCAGACAGCTCCAACAATCACAGCAGAAATATGACCGCATATCCCAAGGGAGGGCCTTCGGGAGTAAGAGCATACTACCCAACCGTCTTCAACGACGGCTCTGGTACAGGACCACGTGGACCGATCCACATGAATCCGACGGCTATAGCTCACCTTGGCAAAACCATTACTCAGGAAAACGAAGCCGACACCGGTTTGGATCAGGATGGCGCCAATAATATTAATCCTTTATCTAATTCCCCAGACAAAGATAAAGGTGACGACGGAGTTGTCTTCCCAATCAATATGCCTCATTGTCGCTGGAGCACATTCGACTATACAGTTAACGTTATCGACCCTGATGCCAAACTTTGGGTAAACGTCTGGTGTGACTGGAACCGCGACGGTGACTGGGACGACGACAGCAGTACTGACCCAGCTCTTGCCTGCTCCCAGGGATTTGTCTCGGAGTGGGCCGTACAGAATCAGTATCTGTTTAACCTGCCCGTCGGCCTGAATCAGATTACCACACCGGCGTTCCTGTCGTGGCATCCGACCGGCGGGATAGAGCAAACCTGGATGAGAATAACTTTATCCGAACAGCCCTGGACGGGCGGCAGTTACCCCGGAATGAGAGGCAATGGCGGCTCGGGACCGCAGGACGGATATGAGATGGGCGAGACGGAAGATTACTACTTCACGCCGGATATGAGCTTCTCTATATGCCAGGATTACAACGGTGACGGAGTGATTAATTCTTACGACCTTTGGGACCTTACAGAAGACTGGCTTGAGAACTGTCAGTAATCCTGCGGGAAAATTTAATGTCTAACACAAGGCTGTGGGTGGTTTCGCTCACAGCCTTTTTCTTTTATAGCTCCTGATAAGCTTCGGCCGTGGCTGAATTACGCTATAGGGATTTTTCTGCTTTAAGGACTACGCGGCTTTAATCAACAATCCATGAGTTTCTTGCATTTTCTGTCAGGGAACCATAAAATCAGTCGGTCTTTGTTATTGCGCACCCAGCGGTTTCTCCTGTGGTTGTATTCGTAGCTGTTTAAGCTCTTCAATTCATCCTCTGCCAGGGGGCCGCAACAACCGACCATGCCGACATCCGGCAGCTGCTCAATAGCGTAAATATCGCCCGTATCAATGTGCATTCTGAAATGTTTAACCACTTTCACCGGTGCATTATTCGCTTCCATCATCGTTATATTACTCCGTATTTTATAAAAATTAATCATTTATTATAGGGTTCTCGAATATACGCTTTCGAGAACTTCATCTATAAAAAATATAAGAAATGTATCCCGAAGTGCAAAATTCTGACGGAGATTTTTTCGTTTTTTTCCGGATAAAAGCCGCCCTTGTAATCGCGACAAATAACGCTTCTTTTTTACGTCTTATCACCCACAAGCGGCCAGACATTCTCTACCTGGAAATATACGACGTATTTATTCGAATCATCCTGTGGGGAACATATTTGAGGCTGTTTCTTTCTGAACATTTCCACAAGTGATGTATTGGTTTCCTCACGGATTTTGGTCAGATACAGCCTCTTGCCGACATATCCATCTCCCTGCTCGACGAACATATAAGCGGCGTGTGGATTGGATTTAAGGTTTTGATGGCTCAGCCGTTCCCGCATCACAAACGCTACCGTGCCCTCATCGACGACAGTCGGTCTGGCGTAAACGGCGACATCAACCATGCCGTCCGAATCAGCCGTGGCCAAAACACCAAGACCTTTTACATTCTCGAAATAATCGGACAAACTCATAACTAAGAACTCCCTAAGAATATACGGCTTCCTTATAAGACCGGCGGAGGCAGGCCGAGCAAAGAGTATAACACCCCGGAAACAGGTAATATAATCCTGCTGAATCCACCGAACATCAGGAACCCGAGAAGTATGAATAATCCGTACCGGGAAAAATTATTATACGCTTCGGCGGCTGCCGTGGATTTCAAGCTTGCATAGACCATTCTTGACCCGTCCAGAGGTGGTATCGGCAGTAAGTTAAAAACCGCCAGGATAAAATTGAACAGTATGGCAAGTAAAACAAAATTTCCAACAACCGGTATCAAATGCAAATGAAAAATACGAAATGCGGCCGCCAAAATAAGAGCCAGTAAGACATTAGCGGCCGGACCTGCAACTGCAACGCCGAATATCTGTCTTTTGTTAAGGACTTCGAAGCTGACGGGTACCGGCCGGGCCCAGCCGAAGCCAGTCAGAAGAGGCATAAGAATCGTGCCGAAGAGACTGATATGGGCCATCGGATTTAAGGTCAGCCTGCCCATGTTTTTGGCCGTGTCGTCACCGTATCTGTAGGCCACCCAGGCATGGGCTAGCTCGTGAATACTTAAAGAGATAAGAAAAACAGGAAGAACAAATATAAACACCTGTATTCGGCTACTTAACATTACACATACCGCCTTAAATTTAACCCCGTAAGATTAAGAGCCGTCTCACGGCGTAAATAAACGAACTATATTCTTAAACGCAATGCCCAATCATACGGGCACTACCGTATTTACTCAAGAGGATTATTATTTGTTCGTTTTTATAAAAAGGGCAGAGAAGCATAAGAACACAGGGTTATTTTGACAGTAATCGAGCCATGTCCTTGGCAAAGTATGTGATAATTATATTTGCACCGGCGCGTTTTATGGCAATTAACATTTCGGCCATTGCTTTTTGTTTATCTATTAAGCCCGCATCGGCGGCGGAGTTTAGCATCATATATTCGCCGGAGACGTTGTAAGCAGCGATGGGACAATCGAAACGCTGTTTCGCTCGACATATAATGTCCAGATATGCAATGGCGGGTTTTATCATAACAATGTCGGCGCCTTCTTCGATATCGAGTGCAATCTCGGCCATTGCCTGGTCGGCGTTGGACGGGTCCATCTGGTAGCTTTTGCGGTCGCCGAAGGACGGTGCGGATTCGGCGGCGTCCCGGAATGGGCCGTAAAAGGCGGAGGCATATTTGGCGGCGTAAGACATAATCGCCACATCCTTAAAATCGTTTTCTTCAAGGGCTTCACGAATGTATCTCACACGGCCGTCCATCATATCGGATGGGGCAACTATATCAGCGCCGGCCTGGGCGTGGGAGAGTGCCATCTTTGCCAATAATTCACAGGTTGCATCGTTATCGACTTTGCCGTTCCTAATCAGACCGCAATGGCCGTGGTCGGTGTATTCGCAAAGGCAGACATCGGTAATGACAAGAAGCTCGGGTGTTGCCTTCTTAATTTCTCTAATAGCGCGCTGGACAACGCCATCCTCGGACCAAGCCTGTGAGCCTTTGTCATCTTTTGTCGCGGGCAGGCCGAAGAACAAGACGGCGGGTATGCCAAGCGAGGCGACTTCGGCGGCCTCGGCGGCAACGGTGTCGGGTGAAAAGTGGAAACAATCGGCCATCGACTTTATCGGCTCTTTGAGGCCCGTGCCATCTTTTACGAATAGAGGATAAACAAAATCATCAACGCTTAAAGTGGTTTGGCGAACAAGTCTTCGCATCGCATCACTGGCTCGCAGGCGACGCAATCTTATTTTCGGAAAGCTCATAATATTCTCCTTCGGAGAAATCCGAAATTCTTATTTAATACTCATATACTTTTATATGTTTCCTCTATCGCATCAAGCAGGCCTTCGAGGGTGTGGTCTTCGGCGGTGACATCAACTTTTATACCGAGCGTCCTTAGGCGTTCGGAAGTTACCGGGCCGATGGATGCAACCCTGAGCCTATTCGAATTTATCAGCTTGAGAGGTATCTGTTCGACAAAACTGTTCGCGGAAGACGGGCTGGCGAATGTGAGCCAGTCGATTCGACTGCTTTTGATTTCTTCGGTTAGCCGGTCGCTGTCACCCTTTTCATTTACAATAGTATAAACAGGGACATCACTAACATGGGCTTCAGCCTTTCCCAAAATCTCAATAAGTTCATCGGAAGCAAGGTCTGAGCGGAGCAGCAAGACCTTTTTGTCCTGCAAGTTCGTGTGGGCGATTAACTGTAAGCCAAGCTCCTTGCTTGTAAAGACGGACGGTACGAAATCGGCCTTTATGCCGAACTCGCTTAGCTTGTCGGCAGTTCTTTGGCCTATGGCGGCAATTTTTGCAGAGGCGAAGACTCGGGCATCCTTATTGAGGGACTTTATTGCGTCGAAGAATATCGATACGCCGTTAGCGCTGGTGAATACGAGCCAGTGGTATTCGGTGATTTTTGCAAGCGCGCGCACGAATTCGTTTTTATGTGTGAGCGGCTTAATTTTTATCGCAGGGAATTCCACAGGATTGCCGCCGCGGTCGATAATCATGGCTGCGAAATCGGCGTTGCCTGCGATATCACGCGTTATGACAATATTTTTACCAAATAGCGGCTTTTGCATAAACCAGTTGAGCTTTTCGCCGCTGTCAGCGGATTTGCCGATGATTATTATTGCGGGAGGTTCAACGCCCTGCCGCTTGCATTGTTCGCTTATATCTCTTAGGGCGGCTTTTGTAACTTTTTGCGTCGGGAAAGTGGCATTAGCAATTACAGCGGACGGCGTATCGGGCGACATGCCGTTTTCGATAAGCTTGCCGGCAATTAAACCGAGATTGCCAACGCCCATATAAAAGACAATCGTGCCTGAGAAACGGGCGAGCAGGTGCCAGTCAATATTGCTTTGCTGTTTGCCTTCGGCCTCGCGGCCGGTAACAAAGGTTACCTGCGAGTTGAAGTCTCTGTCGGTAAGTATTATGCCAGCGTAAGCGGGGCCGGCGATTCCGGCGGTCAGGCCGGGGACAATTTCAAAATCGATTCCGGCCTCAAGAAGAACGGTTAGCTCTTCGGCGATTCTGCCGAATATGCAGGGGTCGCCGCCTTTGAGACGAACGACAGTTTTGCCTTCGGACGCCTTTTCGACAAGCAGCCTGTTAATTTCCTGCTGGGTAAACGAGCCTTTGCCTATGCGCTTGGGCACGTGGATAATCTCGGCGTCTGGGGGCGCGAATTTCAGCAAGGCTGGATTGGTCAGCTTATCGTAGATTATACAGTCAGCTTTTCTGAGAACATCGGCACCGCGGACGGTAATTAAATCCGCCCTGCCGGGACCGGCACCAACGAAATATACATAGCCTTTGCTCATAGTATTTGGTCGTTAGTATATAGTATTTGGTCGTTAGTGAATAGTATTTAGTGAGCGGAGTACAGGATTTACAGCGGTTAGCGTATAGCGTTTAGTGTTATGTTAAGATAACAGAAATCCGGAAATAAAGCTATCTATTTTAGGTTCGAACCAGCGGTGAAAACGCTGAACAAAAGACAGACCGTGCGGGTACATCCGTAATTATCCTTGCAAATAACAAACGAGAGAGGATAATCTTTCAGAGTTTATGGATGAACAAAGAGGAAAATCAGTTAAAAAATCCAGGCGAGTGATAATGTGGGCCGGGCTGGTGGTAATTATCTCGCTGGTTTTTCTGTCTATCTATGGCGCATTCGTAGGGTCTGAGCGGGCACAAAGGTTCTTCAATACTATTCCCCTAACAGTTTACTGGTTCATCTTTATATTGCTGCTGGCGGCGGGTTTGGCGGCGTTTCGCAGGCTGGTTCGGGTGCCGGGACTGCTGTTTATACACGTGGGCTGTGTATTTATTCTTGCCGGCTCAATGTGGGCATCACAGGTGGGACATAAGCTGCAGAAAAAAGTGTTCGGAATAGATAAAATTACAAGGGGGAGAATGATAATCTTCGAGGGACGGTCGGAAAATCATGTCATAACGGAAAACGGTTTTATTAAAGAACTGCCGTTTCATATAAAACTTAAAGACTTCGAGATAGAATATTATAAGCCCGCCTATTTACAGGTTTGGAGCCGAGACGGGCAGGGATGGAAGTTTCCCGTCGAGGCAGATACCGAATATTCCCTTGGGCCGGAGTTCGGGACGATGAAAATTCTGCAGGTAGTCGAGAATTTCAGGATAACAATTGAAGATGATAAAAAAATCGTCAGTGACGACCCGGGGCCGGGCTCCAACCCGGCATTAGAGGTTCGGTTCACATCGCCCGAAGGCGAGACAACGATTCAATACGCGTTCGAGAAATTTCCCGGCCATTCAAGCCCTGAAGACAAATTCTTATTAGGTTATCACAGAGTAATAAGCGAGTATATAAGCAAGCTGGAAGTTGTTAAAGACGATGAGACCGTCACCGAAAAGGACATTGAAGTAAATCACCCACTCCATTTTGGTGGATACCATTTTTATCAGCACGATTACGACCAAGAAAAGGGGCAATACACTATCCTTTCGGTGGCTTCCGATACCGGTCTGGCAGCGGTTTATGCAGGCTACTGGATGTTAGGCATCGGGGTCTTTCAGCATTTTTGGCTAAGGCATATATTTGCAAAGAGAAAATCAAAAAACAACATAAAATGATATGGATTCCTGCTTGCGCAGGAATGACAAAGAGAAGATGGAAATTAAATATACAATTCAGGGTTTATTAATCTATGCGACCATTGCCGCATATCTATGTGCGTTCGTGACGAGCCTGCTGCGCCGCCGCAAAATTGGACACATCTTATATGCGTTCGGATTTATGATTGCCGTTTTTTCTTTCGGTTATCGCTGGTATCACGTTCGTCACGTACCTATGCAGAATCTTTTCGAGGTGTTTCTTTGTTTGGGTATGGCTGTCTATCCGCTTTCGCTGTTCAGCAAGCATTTTATTCGGGTCGGCGGCCGCAGTGCCGATATGCTTATAGGAGCGATAGTACTTTTTCCTGCCGGCTTCGTATTTAACGCCCGACCTCAGCAACTGCCGCCAGCACTGCAAAGCTGGCTGTTTACGCCTCACGTTGCAGTATACATGCTATCATATATTCTGATGGCAAAAGCGACTTTTCAAGCGATTTTGCAATTGGCCGGTAAGAATAACAACGCGAATGAAAATCTACTGGAGCCGGAACAGGCGACTTATCGAATGGTGTGCGTCGGGTTTCCTTTGCTGACACTCGGCCTTATGTTAGGCAGCTACTGGGGCAAGAAAGCGTGGGGAGACTACTGGAATTGGGACCCGAAAGAGTTATGGTCGCTGGCATCGTGGCTAGTATATGTCGGATACTTTCATTTCCGTTATATGTTCGGAAAGAAGCATCCCCGAATCAACAGCATTTGGGCCATCACAGGGATGGTTGCCATAATCATAACGCTGCTTTGGGTGAACCTTTCCAGAATCTTTCCCGGGCTGCACAGCTACGCAACCTGACGAATGCTCATAGCGCCCTTAGAAATTTCACCAAGTCTTTTTTCTCCTGCTCGGTAAGTCTGGTTCCCGTAACCAAGTTGAAGAATTCCACTGTGTCTTCTAATGTTAACAGCCGGCCATCGTGCAGGTACGGGGGAGATTCTTTTATTCCTCTGAGCGGGAAAGTCTTAATCGGCCCATCTGCGGAAGCGTACCTTCCGTTTATCATTCGCGGCTCGTAGAAGCGCTCAGCCTTCATGTTGTGCATTAGATTATCCGTGTAGTAAGGAGGCGTATGGCATATGCTACATTTGCCTTTTCCGAAAAATACTTCCTGGCCGCGTAGCTCGGCATAAGTGGCCTTGTCTTCATCAAGCTTGCCGAAGACGTCCAGCTTCGGCGCGGGCGGGAAGTCCAAAATCGCCTGGAATTCCGCCATGAAGTGAACCTGACTTCCACGTTCGAGAACATTTACTCCCTTCTTGGTAGCGATGACGGGGTCGCCGTCAAAGTACGCCGCTCGCTGCTCGAACTCGGTAAAATCCTCGACGGTTTTAAGTGCTCTTTGCGAACCGAACAGCCGCTGGACATTGACGCCTCTAAGCGGTGGAGTGTCGATGCGGTGGCGGAACTTCTGCGGGCGGATATCGCCGACTAAATGTGTGGGGGCGGCAGTATGGCCGTTGGAATGACAATCGAAACAAGTTACACCTCTGCTCGGACGCTCGGTGCGGCGGTCTTCGGTCTGGTTAAACTGCTGCTGAGGGAACGGGGTAACTAATAAACGAAGGCCCTCGAGCTGTTTAGGGTTAAGTATTCCATTAAAGAGCTCGTAATAATTGTTTATAGTTACAACCCGCCCCTGAGATACATCCCCGAGGTCGGGGCGCGTTGTAAGATAAATGGCCGCCGGGAATTCGGGAAGAAAATGGTCGGGCAGATCAAAGTCAAGGTCGAAACGAGTAAGGTCCCGTGCCTCCTGCATATTTATTTCATCTATCACAAACTGGGGGAACACCATGCCGCCTTCATCGTGGTTCGGATGAGGTAACGGCAAAAAGCCCTTCGGGAACAAATCCCTTTCGCGAATTTTCTCCGGTGTCATTTCTCCGAGCTTCTGCCAGGTCATCCCCTCGGGCAGTTTCACGCGTACTCCTCCCTGAATCGGTTTTCCGCGAGACATTTTAACGCACGGAACCGGACTGTCGGACAAGTCGTACCTTTCGTCCAGCAAATCCATCTGGCGCTGCATAATTTCGGGCCTGGCTTCTTTCATCCTTGCCATAACGGATTCAAAGTCTTCGGTGATTACAACCGGGTAGTAACTGGTAGGTTTTGAGCTCGCACCACTGACATAACCAAAAACAGCAACAACCACAATACACAACAATACAACATGGGCGCCTTTGTAATTTTTCGCAGATTTCATTTGAGCCTCCTTTCAACTGAAATATACCACCACTCGCTTTTTATCAAAAAACAACTGTATAAGAATGCCGGAAAGTGAAGCTTTGTCAAGTGTATTTTTTATTAAAAATAATTTTTCCTTAACCCAATCTTAACCGGTACGCCTGTTTTCACCATCGAAGGCCGGTCTTACGCCGGAAAGTAATAGCTAAATATTACAGATTAATGGCACAGTGGGGCAATTCTGCGTATAATAA
>JASFVS010000371.1:0-3162 GCA_050049715.1 Phycisphaerales bacterium | reverse complement strand
CAGGCGCATTCGACCGGACAGTGAATTAGGGTATCCTGAGGCACAAAGCAAACTGAAGCATTTCCCAGATATATTAAATGACTTCTGGGCTACAGTTCACCTCGAAGAAGTGTGGGACGAGGTTAAATCTGAGTATGTCGCAGAGATTAACAAATACGATTTTAAGGAAATGAGCCGGCAGTTATCTTTTTTGTGGGAATACCTGAGGATGGAACGAGATGAAAACTACATGATAGTGAATGTTCCCAATCTTATGGGGCCGCACTATCAAGGATTTTCCGTCAAATATGGAAGATACATCTATACTGTTGAGAATCCCGGCTCTCATTCCTATGGAATAAATATACACGAATACCTGCATAAAATTGTTGGGCCACTTGTTGATTTTAACTATAAGCAATATAAGAACAAGCTTAGGAATTACTACAACGCAGGCAAAGATGGTGAGTGGGTGAAACCTTATCAGCACCCGCGGATTTTTACGGAAGAATGCCTTGTACGGGCGCTGGATAACAGAATAAAGATGAAATTGAAAGAAGAAGCTACAAAGCAAATGCAAGCAGAGCCTAGTATGGTTGCGCAGGAGACCAGCAATGGTTTTAGCTTAGTTCGACCATTTTATCAGTCGATGAATCAATTTGAAGAAGGTGGTGAAAGTTTTGAAAATTATCTGCCGATTATGTTGGAAACACTTCCAGAACATGCGCATTAAATTAATAAGGGCTTATTATTAAAACGAAAAACCCGGATTGACAAAATACGGATATCGGCGTTTATGGCAGCCCAAACGCCCAGAGAAATCATGTCCTGAATGACAAAGACATAATTGAGTTGCATTTTTCGTGACTTTCATTTATAATCTTCCTTCTCAGTAGTAATGTTCAATATTCAATGAAAACGTAAAATTCAAAGGAGGTGTACTATGAGTAGAATTCACAATGTTTGTATAGGTTGTTTTATAGCCGTAATATTAACCATGGCTTTTCAACCTGCAATTGCAACCGGTCAAAATGTGATAATTGATGCCGACAAAAAAGGCGAGCCTATTTCTCCGTATATCTACGGACAGTTTATCGAACATCTCGGGCGATGTATTTATGGTGGTATCTGGGCAGAGATGCTCGAAGACCGCAAGTTTTATTTTCCTATCACTGAAGAATATGACCCATATCGCGGCACACGCGCCGTCAGCAAAGATAGCCCGTATGCAATAGTCGGCGCTTCGCCGTGGCAAATCATAGGGCGGTCAAGTCTTGTGACTATGGTGAAGGAAGATTCTTTTGTCGGGGAGCATACGCCGCTCATTAAACCCGGTGGTGGCATCCGACAGCTCGATTTGGGATTGGTTAAAAATAAAAAATACACCGGTTATATTTACTTGAAGCCGCAACAGGGAAATGCAAACATTAAAATATCGCTTGTCTGGGGCGACGAGCCGGAGAACAGAACATCAAGACAGTCAATAGTTGTCGCAAACGAGTATGGCAAGTATCCGTTTGAGTTTACAGCCGGTGGCAATACGGAAAAGGGCAAGCTGGAAATCGAAGTCACCGAAATGTCCAACAGCCCGTGCTTTATCGGTACGGTATCTTTGATGCCCGCTGATAACATCGATGGTATGCGTGCCGATACGCTGGAGCTTTTAAAGCAGCTTAACGCGCCGATGTATCGCTGGCCCGGCGGAAACTTCGTCAGCGGCTACGACTGGCGTGATGGAATCGGCGACCGGGACAAGAGGCCACCTCGTCAGAATCCCGCATGGACCGGAGTAGAACACAATGACTTCGGCTTTCATGAATTTATTCACTTCTGCCGGATGCTCAATACTGAGCCGCTCGTAACCGTTAATACCGGTTTCGGAGATGCCTATTCGGCGGCTGCTCAACTGGAATATTCCAACGGCTCAACCGATACGCTCATGGGCGCCCTGAGAGCCCAGAACGGAGACGCGAAACCGTTTAACGTTCGCTATTGGGCCATCGGCAATGAAATGTGGGGACGCTGGCAACTTGGTTATATGCAATTGAGGCATTATGTCCTGAAGCATAACTGGGTCGTCGATAAAATGCGTGAAGTCGATCCGGACATCGTACCGATAGCTTCGGGGAATGCAGGCAATTGGAGCGAAGGATTATTAAAAGACTGTCCCGACCATATCGACATGATTGCGGAGCATTTTTATTGCCAAGAAAGGCCCGATCTTGTCGAACATATTGGTCAGATTGCGGCACAAATTAAGAATAAAGTTAAATTCCATAAGGAGCTTCGCCAGAAATTAGATACTCTTGAAGGGAAAGATATAAAAATCGCCATGACCGAGTGGAACTACTGGTATGGGCCGCATCCATACGGTGAACTGGGAACTACGTATTTCCATAAAGACGGGCTGGGGATTGCCCAGGGTCTGCATGAATACTTCCGTAATTCAGATATAATCTTCTTAGCCAATTATGCTCAGACCGTGAACGTAATCGGCTGTATCAAAACCAGCAAGACTGCGGCAGCTTTCGAGACGACCGGCCTGGTATTGAAACTTTACGGAGACAATTTCGGGACTCTGCCAATCGGAGTTTCCGGTAGTGCCAGGCCTCTCGATGTGGCAGCAGCACTGACCGGTGACCATAAAGCCTTAACGGTCGCTGTAGTTAATCCTACAGAGAAAGAACAAGAGGTTGAGATGGATTTGAAAGGCGTGCAAATTTCCGGTAATGGTAAACTCTGGCTGATTGCCAATTCAGACCCTATGGCACATAATGACCCCGGCAAAGAACCCAAAGTAGTAATCCAGGAAAAGCCGGTCACGGATATCTCGAACAAGTTGAACATTCAACCTTTGAGTGTGAGCCTTTACAAACTTGAAACTATGAATTAGAATCTGCGTCAGCTTATCTAATTAATGGTTTCAAACGGGAAGAATAAGAATATGGAATGCAATCAAAATAAAAACCTCAAGAATTGTAACTGCTCATATCCCGGGTGCAATAAAAAGGGGATATGTTGTGAGTGTCTGAGTTATCATTTAGCGAGTAAGGAGCTACCCGCATGTTGTTTTCCGGATAATGTTGAGAAGACTTACGACCGCAGCTTTAAGGCCTTTGCAAACGCCTGGAAACTGTAAAGATTAATAATCGTAGCGTTATAAAAAAAGGCCGGGTTTGTTTG
>JASFVS010000061.1:0-11985 GCA_050049715.1 Phycisphaerales bacterium | reverse complement strand
TATACAAAGGGCCGTCGTAGGCGGTTATTCCTCCTGTAGTGGGTCTTTCAACATCAACTTCCCCATTAATATAAATATATGCCATGTTATTGACATCATATACACAGGCTATGTGCACCCACTCTTCCAGCGGCGGCACCGTGTTTCCGTTCATGTTATGATTCTGTCCCTCACCCGAATCGTCCCCTGTAAAGCCCGCTCCGGTAAAGTTCAGGGTTTCATCCTCGAATCTGCGTAACGACCAGCCGCCCCTGTCTGCGTCACCGCCTTTTCCTATCATTGAATGGGCCCAGCCTGTTTCCCAGTTCATAATGTATGCCCACAGGGTGAAACTGAAGCTGCCCGTTGGATTGAATATAGGGTCGTTGCCGCAATCAACATAGTCACCATCCCCATCGAACGACAATGCCCCATCCAAAATACCTTCCACCCAGGCCGTATCACCCATAAGTGTTCCGTCGTAACCTCCGGTGGAGTCCGTGGCGATAGTGCCGCTTCCCTCATCGAGCTTCCATCGTGCCACAAGGTCCGCAGAGACATCGCCTGCAACGCAAAGAACTAAAATTAAAACAGTCAGACAAGTCAACTTCTTACACATAATATTCCTCCTTCAAAAATATTGATTTGTAAACGAAATGCCGAATATTCCACACAAAAAACGCAAAATCCCGCCCCCGCGCAAAAAACCATAACGACTCCTCCTTAACTGAAATTGAAATAACTTCAAAATATCAGAGGACACGAAATAAATAATACTTACTCATTAATCCCTGTTTAGGGCGGTTTGTATAAAAGCTCCTATTATATTTATACCAAAACGGTCGCTCACCCGTCAAGAACTCTTTCCCCTTTTAGCAAACCTATGTAAGGTTTTTGGGCTGTTTTCCGAGGTTAAACACCGATTTCAGCCTACGATTTGGCCGGGTACAACCGCAACACTATGTAAGTCCCCCACTCTTCATTAAAATGAAGGCAATTTTTTTCAAAAAACTTCCGATAAAAATAGAAAATTCACGGCAACAGACAGCAAAAAAAAAGTTTTTCTAAGAAAATAAATATATTGCCCAAATCTGCTAAACTATCCAAATTAACGTTGCCGATATGAATTTATAAAGTTGCATTGTTAAATTTAGGGAGAATAAAAATATGGAGGCTTTAACTGAACAACGTAAAGACAGCAGAAACAGCGTCTCGTGGCCTGTCAGTGTTTGGATACCGGAAGCCAACAGATTCTTTAACGGCCGAAGTTGCAATATAAGCAAAACGGGGGTTTTTATTACTCTCTCGGTGACGGCACCGATAAGACCGGGCAACATCGTGGAGCTTAATTTTCCCCGAACTGAAAGCCTGGCAAAGGAAAAAGGGCAATTTGCACGTATCAAATGCGGCAAAGTTGTCAGAGTGGACCGTCAGAACTTGCTTGAAAATGCAGAGATCGGCGTCGGTATCGCTTTTCAGTAGAAACGACCTTTTTCTAAATAATAAGGAAGATATTTAGGAGAGTGTGCGGCTCTGGGAGAAAGGGGCAATGGAAGAGAAAAGACTGATGACTGTCAATAGTTGTCAGTCTATTTTTTTTGTCCCATAAGCCATGGAATTTTATTCATTAATAAGCCATTCAACTGCTTCCGTCTCATCTGTAAACAACCTGCCCAGGTAACCGGCATTATTGAGAATCGTCTCGATGAAATGATAATCCGGCATATCTTTAATATCTGCGACTATAGCGTGTTTGGAACCATAAACAAAACCAAGCTCTCCAGCTCGTTTATATACTAAATCACTGTAAAAGGCAGGGTTAATCCTGTTAGGCGCTTTTCGCACATCATAAAGAAATTTTTTAACTTCGTATTCTTTCGCCTTCTCTGCCATTTCAGATATAATACGATTTACAACGTCAACTGTCGCTGACTCATCTACACTTATATGAATATATTCGTTGTTATTAGAAACAGAAATTTCATACTTCATAATCGTCTCCTGCTTATTTCCGATTATATGGCGTCAGTATGGCCTTCCTAATCTTCAATCTCAGATTTCAACATAGTTCGACCGCTAATTTGTCACCAATCTTATCCGCTTCAATAAGCTTTTCAAGAAAATAATTTGTTTATTTTAATCTTTTTGGAGTTTTAATTCGTATCTGTCGTTTTCAAGTTCCTGTTCGGCAAGGTGAGTTCGTAGGATGGGGCTTGCCCCCACTTCTTTACTATCCTACAAAGCCGAGCAATTTCTAAAAAATAAAAAAGCCCCTGCGATGCGGAGGGAGAGAAAAAAGCGAGATATTCGCAAGGGCTTGAAGGCTAAGATAATATTCCAATTTCAATAATCCTTAAGAGCCTTATGCCACTGAACAACATGGTCACCTTGATAATAGCCACCCAGAAAATGGCCATCGTTATCATTCGTATACATCAGGAAAATAGTGGCCAATTGATGAAGATTCGACTGACAGGCAACGGCCCTTGCCTGCTGCCGCACATGCTTTAGTGCCGGTATTAATATAGCCATTAAAAGCGCTATGATAACAATCACCACCAGAAGCTCTATCAAAGTAAAGCCTCTTTGTATGCACATAATAGCTCCTCTTGTCCTGTTGCGTGTAAACCTGCTATTATAATACGCTTTTACGGACAAAAAGTCAACAGAAAATACTATTTACTCGTTTACTTGATATATCCCTTTACTATCAGACAGTCAAGGCAAAAAGATTGACTATGTGTTTTGTGTTCATTCGTTCTTTGATGTCGGTCATTACATCGAGTAATATTTCATCCAAGTGGGTAGATTCGAATTCCCAGCGTTTGTGCTTTTCGGCCCTACCTGCGGCTTCGCTAAAGCACATTCCACTCCGGATTTTTCTGATTTTACCGTATTAGGGTTAATAATTCTTGACATAAAAGCAACAAATATAGTATAAAGAAAGTAGAGTATTTATACAGTTAATGATCGGTCTTAACAAAGTAACAGGCCGGCTGTCATACATTCAATCCCCTTGAAATGAGGGTATGATGTGGTTTTGTCGTTTAAGGAGGAGGCAGTATTAAAACGTTGCAGATTTTTCAACTTTCATGAAGGAGGACTATTATGTGTAGAAAGATGTGTTGTTTATTTCTTTTGCTTGTCTTCGGACTGACGTTGTCGGCCTATGCACAGAATATCATTGTGGTGGCTGAAAGCTCCGACCTGAACGAAGACGGTGTCGTCGATGATTACAGGCTGGTGGAAGTACTCGAGGAGGAAGGTTACACCGTCGATATCCAGCGAGATTACTGGATGGAACTCGATGATGATAAGATAAACGCTCTCAATGCGGCCGACCTGGTGATTATCAGCCGCAATACCGGCAGCGGTAATTATAATCAGGCCCCGGAGGTGACCCAATGGAATTCGGTTACTACGCCAATGATATTGTCGAGCTCCTGGTTCGTAAGAAACAATCGCTGGATGTGGTTGAATATCGGAGAAACGATTAGGTACGGTGGTTCTCCCACGCTCGAAGCTACGGATACCAGACACCCTGTATTTGCAGGCGTGACACTTGATGAAAACAACCAGATTCAGGCACTGGACCCTAATGTAAGCGATGGACAAACTACATTCGTCGATATCGATGATGTCGGCAATGGTTTGCTGATAGCCAGAACGGCTGATAATAATTATCCCTTTATAGTTGAGTGGGACGAAGGAGTGGAGTTCTATAACGGTTCGGGAGAGTTTGCCGGAGGCCGACGGCTGTTTTTTTCCTTCGGCACACAGGAAAACGAACCAAAAACCAGCCCTATGGGAGCATATAATTTTACCCCTGAAGGTGAAAAAATATTCCTCAACGCAATTCATTACATGCTCGGCGGCGCTCCACGGCTAACAGCCTACGCACCAAAGCCGGCCACAGATAAAACAGAAGTGCCACAGGATACCGTTCTTAGCTGGAAGTCGGGAATCTATGCCCATAAGCACGATGTGTACTTCGGAACCGCTTACGATGACGTCAATGAAGCCAGCAGAGATAATCCGCTGGGCGTGCTGGTCAGCCAGGAACAGGAAGATAATATTTATGCGCCTGTCACAGACGGCCTTCTCGATTTCGGCAAAACATATTACTGGCGGGTCGATGAAGTTAATGCTCCACCCGATTCCACAATTCGAAAAGGTGACATCTGGAGCTTCGCTGTAATAAACTATCATGTCGTGGACGACTTCGAGGATTATAACGATTACGCACCCAGCAGGATATTCGACATATGGATAGATGGATACGGCACTACAACAAATGGTTCCACCGTCGGTTACGCCGAGCCGGACTTCAGTGCGGGAGAGCACTTCATGGAGACCGAAATCGTTCATGGTGGAGACCAGTCGATGCCTTATTTCTACGACAATGACATGAAATATTCGGAAGCGGTAAAGACACTGGATTCGGCGCGCGACTGGACACTGGACGGCGTGCAGGAATTGTCATTATGGTTCAGAGGACTCTCCGGTTATGTCGGCAGCTTTACAGAAGAACCGGCCGGTACTTATACGATGACCGCAACAGGCACAGACATCTGGGAAAGCTCCGACGAATTTCACTTCGCTTATAAAGAGCTTACAGGCGTCGGCTCAGTTATAGCAAAGATTGAGAGTGTGGAGCAAACGGACGCATGGGCCAAGGCTGGCGTGATGATTCGTAACTCGCTGGATGCAGAAGCAAGGCATGCTATGGTGGTCGTGACGCCTGCACAGGGTGTTTCCTTCCAGCGCCGCACTATTACAGGTTCGGCCAGCGCCGAAACAACAGAGGCAGATATCACAGCGCCTCAGTGGGTGAAAATAGAGCGTGACCTGTCCGGCAACTTCATAGGCTCTTATTCGGCCGATGGTGTCTCATGGACGCAGATTGGCGTTGATTCGATTAATATGAATGCAACCACGTATGTAGGCCTGGTGGTAACTGCACATAATCCCATTGAGGTTTGCGAGGCCGTATTATCTAATGTTAGTATCACCGGTACTGTCTCTGACCAGTGGATGAACCAGGACATTGGTATAGCCAGCAACGCCCCTCAGCCTATGTATGCAGTCGTAGGCAACAACACCGGTGACCCTGTAGTATTTTACCACGAAGACCCCAACGCAACCGTGATATCCTCCTGGACCGAGTGGACTATCCCGCTACAGGATTTTGCTGACCAGGGCATAAACCTGACCGATGTTGATAATATCGCTATCGGCATCGGCACTAAAGGCGATACGACAAGCCCTGGCGGTTCGGGGCAGATGTTCTTCGATAACATACGCCTGTATAAGAATATTGAGTAGCGATAACAGCGGCAAGCTGTGATTGAACTTTCAATTAAACCAATTGATACTGCGGGTCTGCAATGATATTTCATTGCAGACCTTTTTTTATAAAGAGAGCAACCGCAAACCCGGCCGGTCTTAGAAAATGAAGTTGACACTTATTTTCCGCCCGCTTAGACTGTTCATGTTAACTACAAACAGCAATGATTGAAAGGAATTCGAGGAAATGAAAGATTTCGCCATAACACAGGCGCTGGTCAAGTTCGTATGCTGTTTCGTGCCTGCAAAACGGTGGCGCACAAAAATACGATACCACTTCCTGGTCAATCCCCGGCTGAAATTACAACTCCTGAAAAAGGGATTCACATTGAACGATGGTATCATAACAACGCCGGAGGGCGTTCATATAGATGTCTCCAGCACGGCGGGTTGTCCTCTATATCTGGTTAAGGAAGTATTCGCCAAGAACTAATATAACCTGGAAATCGGAAGAGAATCCGTCCTGATTGACATCGGCATGAACCGCGGGGCCGCTTCGCTTCGCTTTGCCGCCATAGAGAACATAAAAAGTATCTATGCCTACGAACCGTTCAAACCAACGTTCGAGCTGGCAATGAAAAACCTTCAGTTGAATCCGCATTTAAGCGACAAGATTCACGCCATCAATGCAGGACTCGGCAAAAAGGACCAGACTCTCGAACTGCCGTATGAGAGCACGCAATCCGGCGTGATGAGCACCACACATAATGTGTGCAAAAATGCACCAAACACCGAGACAGTCATTGTAAAGGACGTCGCAACGGAGCTGGCTCGCATTCTACAGGAGAACAGAAATCGCTATATCATCGTTAAATGTGATTGCGAGGGTGCCGAATTCGAAATATTCGAACGCCTTGATGAGCAGAGACTGGTAGGAAGTATAGATGTTGTCATTATGGAATATCACTTCGAGCCCCCGGAAAGGCTCGTGAACATCCTCACAGATGCAGGTTTCGCCGTGCAAAGGAAGACCGCATCGAAAAGAGCAAAAACAGGATATATCTACGCCGTAAGAATGCCCGAAAGGGCCGAACAGAGAACATTGCATAATATAAACTCTAAATGAAACGGCAAGCCTTTAATTAGGTCTCTTTACAAATTGGATTCTTCTGGTCTGGGTCCTTCAATCTCCTCGGTCATAGTTTCAGCGGCATTATCAGGTGTTGATTCAGCCGCAGGTTCAGGTTCGTTTTGTTCCTGTGGTTTCTCTTCATCCTCAAGTAAATCAGATAGCTTCTTGGTAAGGTTTTTCGCCTTGTAGTCGGCAATCTCATAAACCCAACCCCTGTGTTTATTGGCGAATTTTACAGCATTTTCATGGGCAAGCAGCTTTGCTTCTTTCTTTTTCAACTCTTCTTCCGACTCGGTTTCACTACCTACCGTGACAGGTGCTGTATCCGTGAAAACAGCCCCACAGGTAATATACGTTTTATCCATCTCATGGGCTATCTCAATGCTGTAAACCGTAGAATCTTTCAGCTTGCAGAAGTATTGCTTGTTAAATAACAGATTGTCGGGCTTCTTCTTAACATCCTCACATCTCAAACTCGTCAAAGCGGTAAGAACAGCGCGAGCATCGGCGGTTTTAAGCTTTTTGCCGACTGGAATTTTTTCCATCATTACGCCGTTACCTTCTGTCGGCTTAAGCATATATTCACCATCGCCGGAATTAACTGTCACCGACTCGATATCCTCCGCTTTCATTGTAATAAGCTCCTGCTCGATAAAACCCATCGCCGAGCCTGAAATCCACGGCATACTCGGCGTTACATAAACTGCATCGCTCGTAGCAAGCCTCACATAATTTCCTTCTCCAAGCTCTTTGGCATTGCCCCCGATAACACCCGTAAGCAGATTCGAGTCGGGCCTGAAAAACTTCACTACAGAGCTTGCTTTTTCTTCCGTCACGCCAAGGTCTTCATGGTTAGCCGGATTGTCGGTTACAAATTCGGTTGTCTGAATTGTAAGGCATTTGGAAATCAAATCATTTATCTGGCTCACCTTGGCCGGGTAATCGTCTTTACCGGCGACAACAAAACGCCCCTGCTTTCGTCTGAGCACCACGGCATCTTCACCTTTCCCCAGAGAAATGCTGTCTATATCAGCGGTATTGAGTCCCTGAATTAAAGGAGCCGGCCCCTGGGGTTTAGCCTCGCTTATATCGGAAACCTGCGATTGAACCACCGCCCACATTACCATAAAAACCGCCACAATACCTAACACTGTGAGTTTTTTATTACTCATCTATAAAACTCCTGCATACAAACTAAAGCGTTCTTTCAAATCGTTTAGAATTTTGAATTTTGGTAATTTATATTTGTTTAGTATTTAGGATTTCGAATTTCGTATTTCCATACTCAGGCATCGCTCGTATGACTGATATAGTGCCTTTTTCTCAGGCCACGTCGAAGACCCAGCACTATCGCAATAACAAGGATAATCGCCGGAGCAACCAGCATATTAAGGCCGCGAAGAACATTGCCCAAATGTTCAATCCTTTCCCGCCTTTTAAGCCGCACCTCATTCAACTGCTGCTGCGCCTGGCGCTGTTTATATTCGATGTCACGTTGCTTTTCTAATATCGAATTGCCTATTACCTCCTCCTGCCCCTTTTGAGCAGAGGTCAGAATAGACTGTAGCTCGTTTTGAAAACCTAAAATTTGAGCGTTTAACTTCTCCACCTCTTCACGTGTTTCAGCTTCGGCCTGCCTTTCAATTTCATCAACAACAATAAAGGGTCTATTGTAGTTTCCTCTCGACCTGATTGAAACCAAATCACCCGACCCGCCCAAATCATCGATGGCGTTCAGCACCAAAACACTGTTATCGCCGACGACAATCGGGCCGAAGAAAGAGTTCTGGTACGCCACCATATCGCTTATGAAATCAACATCCGCAAAAACAACAACCGCACAATCCTCCTGAGCTTCCGTCAGGCCTTCAATATGCTTCTTGACCTTCTTAACATCGTTCGGGTCTTCTGTTTCATCATCTTCGACCTCGACCTCTATCTCGATACCATCGGGGAAACTACTCTTAAAACGTCCCGTAATCATATAACCCATCGTGACAGGTTCCGCGCCATCCATAAAAGTACGCATAAGATTCGACGGATTCAGCGTCATCAGTTCATAAGGATTGTTTATCTGAAAGCTGTTGCCCCTGCTGGACGTTGTTATCAGCGGAGTCCGTGTGATTTTAGGCTGCTGTTGCTCTGTATCGTTCGCATCCGCAATTTCTCTGAGTACCCCCGAGAATAAAATCTTTACCTCATTAAGGTCAGTCGTGATAACACTGTTTTCATTAAAGCAATCCCTCTCCGGCACTAATCTAAGAAAACCAATTAACCTCTCCGGCCTGCGATTGGCCCTAACGTTGGCCAAATCCGCAAGGAACCTGTCACCGGCAAACGTATCGGCCGGCATCTCGATGCCCCATGCTCTTGTCAGCTTATTCAGTTCCGAGCTGCGTGAAACCTGCATGCCCATCTGCATCATCGTCCGGTCCGGCCTATCAATAAAACTATAAGGGTCGACAAACAAAATCGCCCTGCCGCCTTTGAGAATAAACTGGTCGATTGCGAACAATGTCTTTTCCGGAAGGTCTTTCGGGTGGATAACCAGCAAAATATCGACATCGTTAATATCATTAACGTCAGTAGGAACACTCTCAACATCATACTTTCTTCGCAATTGCTCGATAAAAGTCCACGGCTGTTTCACTTCCCGCCCCTGCCGCATCATCATCTCGGCCATATAGCCGCTCAACTGGTCACCCATGACAGGCAGCGAGCTCATCACGCCAACTTTTCTTTTCTGACGTGTTATTGCCGTATCTATCAGGTAGCTGATATCGTACTCGACAAAATTCTCACGGTCCGGCGAAAAGAGCGGTATAGCTTTTTCAACGCCGAACTGTGTCTGCACCACAAGACCGAAGAAAAAGTTTTCATCCTGAGTGATAGGAATTCGCCTAAGGCCGTATCTCAATGCCTGCACCTCATCGTCGGAATACGGCCTAGGGTCGATTATTTCCAGCTCGAGCATACCTTTGGAAACCGCGACATATTCTTCCAGCAATGCCTTGACAAACTGATAATAATTATTGAAATAACGAATCTGGTCCGGCCCTTTCAATGCGGCGGTCTTCGCATAATAGAGCTTTGCCTTAATCGGCTGATTTAGCTTGGACAGAATCGACCTCGTACCTTCCGAAAGCGAATAAATATTCTGCTCGGTGACATCAATCTTCAGCCCCCTTCCGATATTCTGGCAGATACTTATCGCAGAGAAAACAATTACAAAAATAAAGAACGCACCGACAACTGTCCGTAAGGTTCGATTTCCCGTTTTGGAAACTTTATCTTTTTGCGCCATAATTCTTAAACTTCCTTAAAATTTCCGGCTTCTTAAAAATCCCAACAGGTTTATCACCTGGCTTTCCTGTCATCAAGAACAACACTGCACGCGGCTATCCAGCCGACTATCAATAAAATAAAATAAGAAAGGTCTTCGAACTTCAGCACCCCTCTCTGGATTGATTCGAAGTGTATTTGAAAACTCATGCTCTCTATCGCCGAGACCATACCCGCCGGCAGGAACGTCGAGACATAGTTCAGCGTCGTAGGCATACCCGCAAAAACAAGTACTGCACAGGCAACAACCGACAAGACAAAGCTTATCACCTGATTTTTACTTACCGCCGAAAAGAAACAGCCGATAGCAAGAAACCCACCCGCCATCAATATGCTGCCAATGTATCCGGTTATTATCAACCCGACATCCGGCTCACCAAGATAGCACACCGTTATTACCATAGGGAAAGTCAGAGCCAGTGCAATCACAAGAAACAGCCACGCCGCGAAGAACTTGCCCAACACCGCCTGCGTTATAGTAATCGGCAAAGTAAACAACAGCTCAATCGAGCCGACCTTGCGTTCTTCCGCCCACAGACGCATCGCCGTCGATGGAACCATAAAAACAAACAGCAGCGGCAGATTCATAAAAAACGTACGCATGTCCGCCTGCTCCATTTCATAAAAGCCCTGCTTGAACGTCAGATATCCCGAGAAGAAAAGAAAAATCACAAGAAACACATACGCAAGAGGGGTGGTAAAATAACTTTTCAATTCCCTCTTGAACACCGCACAAAAACTATTCATATCTTAAACTCCTTCTCTAACTAAGGAACCAATCGCTCGGCTAATCGCCTATTTTTCTTTGCCGTTTCTGGTAATCTTACGGAAAACTTCATCGAGACTGCATTGATACTTTTCTTTCAACTCTTTCGGCGTTGAATCCACAAGTATTCGACCTCTGGCGATGATTATCGTCCTCGAACATACCGCCTCGACTTCTTCGAGTATATGAGTAGAGACAATAATACATTTGTCCTCCGCCATTTTGTTGATGAGTTTTCTGACCTCGTACTTTTGATTGGGATCCAGCCCGTCGGTCGGCTCATCGAGAATCAAAACATCCGGGTCATGAATAAGCGCCTGAGCAAGACCCACACGCCGCTTATAACCCTTCGATAATGTCTCTATCGTCTGATGATATACCGAATCGATAGAGCACATCGGAACAACCCTGTCGAGCGCCTTTTTGCGTTTGACGCCTTTAATTTCTCTAACATCACAAATAAAGCTTAAAAAGCTCCCGACCGTCATTTCGTTATACGCCGGGACATTTTCCGCCAAATACCCAATCGAACGTCTGACCTCGATAGGGTTCTGCAAAATATCATACCCGCAGATAGTAGCCGTCCCGCTGTCCGGCCGAAGAAAACACGCCAACATTCTCATCGCCGTGCTCTTACCGGCCCCGTTAGGCCCAAGAAGGCCCAGAACCTGCCCCCTCTCGACATCGAATGATATCCCATCTACTGCTACAACCGGGCCGAAACTACGCCGAAGTTCACTGACCTTTATCATATCTACCCCGTCTGAAATATCTTTTTACCAATACCGTTTCTTCGCACCCGCCGGATTAAAACGCCTGACAGGCACCATTTTTTAAAAAATCAACTCAAATCACATCCAGAAATCTGATTTCTGTTACCTGATTTGAACAAATTTAACCAAAATTGCTTGACAGTCAATACCCTGAATCAGATTATTTTGTTCGGAATTTTTTAACGGAAAATAACCCATGAGTCAAGTTGCAAAAGTAAAATTTATTAACTACAAAAGCAGTATCACAAAAGCCCTCGACCTCATTAATGCCGGAGCACACCTGCCACAGCAGGGTCTTATCATCATCAAAC
The DNA here is from genome assembly GCA_050049715.1 of Phycisphaerales bacterium. GTDB lineage: Bacteria > Planctomycetota > Phycisphaerae > Sedimentisphaerales > Anaerobacaceae > NIOZ-UU13. Next base: position 396 of record JASFVS010000061.1, on the reverse strand, counting down.
CTAATTTGACAAATTCTTCTCCGCCGCCGGTCACAACCGATGTCGCCGCCGCAGAAGCAGTTTACAATTACTGCAAAGCTCACACAAACGCCCAAATCATAATAGGTGAAGGCTGCGGAAGCGGAACAACTCCGGATGTTTTTGAAAAACTCGGTTATACTGATATGGCAAAAAAATACGGTCTGGAACTTGTTGACTTCAACGAAGCCGAGACAGTCACACTCAAAAATAAGAATGCCCTGCAATTAAAACAATTTCATATACCGAAGATTGTACAGCAGGCGTTTGTAATTTCACTGCCCGTCCTGAAGAACCACAGCTTCACCAAAACCACAATCGCAATGAAAAATATGTTCGGTATCGCCCCCGGCCAATTTTATTCAGGCTCATGGAACA
>JASFVS010000060.1:0-12001 GCA_050049715.1 Phycisphaerales bacterium | reverse complement strand
CAGGAGTTACTTTCCTGTTATCTGTTGTAATTTTGGCATGGCCTCCAAGACGTAAACAAATGACCTTAAACCCGGCATTTAATCAAGGAGCAATCTGATGTTTATGATGATACCAGCCATATTCAAATTATTGCTGATACTACCGTTATTTCTGCTTATGCTCGGTGTTATCGCCTTATTGGTCTCTTTCGTGAAGCTTTGTTTAAAACGACCCTGGGTTGCGCTAATAGCAGTCTTGGCACTGCTGTTCTTGCTTGTTGCGCCTGTCCTTTTCACTTTTCCGAAGACGGTATTAATTAAATCAAATCCGGTCTGGTCTGGAGATACTCCGGATGTTACTACTGCTATTTGGCTGCCGGGTATTGAGGATGAGTTCAAGGCCAATGTGTATCCATCCAAACTTTCTGCAGTGCGTTCTCTGGGTTTGAGAATAAAGGAGCCGCTCCAGTTGGTTTTCGGCGGCCAAAAACTGCCGAGTCGTATAATCCTGTTCAAGGGTGCTCATGCCAATGAGCTGATTGAAGAATTTGGAGATGCAATCACCCGCACATATCCTGGAACCACATGGACTGTTAAGCCTGAAACAGCAGCGGTGCAGGAGGATGAAGTAGGTATAAGACTTGACATCGTGAATGTGCAGACATCACCCGCGCCTTGGCGAAGCAGGTCCATGTCCATGAATCAGATAACCAATGGTACGATCCATGCAAGTGTTCTCAGCGCTGACAAGTATGCAAGCATAAAAGCCGACTTTGTAGAAAAACCGTGGGTTGAGAATTTATCCGGTTTTTTGAGTACCAAACCGAACGATCGGTTTATAATTGCTAGGTCGGCGGATAGTTGCATGACCGAAGCTGAAGCTAATCATCAGGCTATTGGTAATGCATGCAGGCAGGTTAATAACATGCTCGGCCAGGTTTCAAGACGGCTGTCTAAAATCCCCGTTCATTTAACCCAACCGGTGAATTCTGCTGATGTTCTTGAAGGAGATTTGGTTCTGGACAGGTTCGTGCAAAGTTTTGAAGGGACGGCCGGGAAGATTTGGCGACAGGCGCTTTTGATTGATGCCTCTACTGATAAACTCAGGCAATTAGCTCGTAGGAAAGCATCTATGATGCGGGCAGAAAAAATGACCCTGATGAAGGTATCGACTTCCATTTTTGGGCTGATTATTCTGATAACAATAGTCTATGCTTTCCTTAATGCTGCAACGAAAGGCTATTATGTTTGGTCTTTAAGGATTGCAGGAATAGTTCTTGTTTTGGTTGTGATAATTTTCTTTCTGTCGTAGGAAAGGTTTTTTATAATATGTCCTGGCATGAAAACTCCCAAGAACAGAGTAACAAAAGCAGAGCAATATCTATTAGACAAGATTCGCCGGGGCAACACACAAGCGTGGTCGGAATTTGTTGACCGCTATCGGGGGCGATTGTTAAGTTTTGCCCAGGCCAGGCTCGTTCAGTCCGCCGACGCTGAAGACGTCATTCAGGAAACATTCATCGCGTTTATAAAGAGCCTGCCGAATTATCGAGGTGAATGTGCCCTGGAAACATATCTTTTCGCTTTACTCAGGCACAAGATAATCGATACCTACCGAAGCCAAAAAGCAAAACACACTTGTCTGATTCAGGACACCTATGAGACTAAAAGCAGTGATAAACCGTCCGACCCTTTTGCAGACTTAGCCGGCCCAGCCCAAACAGCGAGCTGGTATGTTAAGGCTGATGAAAAATACCAATCGCAAAAACATGCACTTGCCGAGGCTTTATCTGAGTTGGTTGATAATTTTAAAAGCTCATTGAACTTTCGTGATTTACAAATTGCAGAACTGCTCTTCTATTGCCATCTTTCGAATAAAGATGTGGCCAAGATAATGGGATTAAAGGAAAAGGCCATTGCCTTAATTAAGCACCGCAACCTTAAACAAATTCGAAAACGCGTCGAAGCATTTCGTATACCTATAGGGCCTTCATCCACAGATTTTGAAAATCTTCTGTCGGACATCTGGGAGCTTCAAAGATTCAGTTGCCCCAAACGAAGCACTATCGGGGCTTATCTCCTCGGCACCGTTGACGATAAATGGCACAAGTATATTGACTTTCATATTAACACGCTCGGTTGTAGATTTTGCAGGGCTAATTTAGAAGATCTCCGAATTCAGAATACTAAAAAGCAGAACAAGAAGCTTCAAGCTCGCATTATGGAATCCACAGCCGGTTTTCTTCAAAAGTCTTTGTAGTGACCAATCATAGTCTCTCACGACCTTTCGTGCTTATCGTTTTAATCCTTCTTCGGAAAGCTGCTCTAATCAGGCGTAAATCCGAGAGTGTCTAATCCGTTGACAAGCCGGCCTGTATAAGATAACCTATCCCGGTGCTTCTATTAAGCGTCACATAAAACAGGGAAAAATAATGCCCCTTGAGAATATGAAATCTATGTTAAGATGTGCAACAGAAGGCAGCTATGCTGTCGGAGCCTTTAATATCCTCGATTATAATTCCACAAAGGCAGTCGTGCAGGCCGCCGAGCAAACAAAAGCGCCCGTAATCATCCAGACATCAGCGAAGACAGTTATTTACTGGGGTACCTCTCCCATCATATCTTGGGTGAGGGAGCTTGCCGGCCAATCGAGCGTACCGATTGCCCTGCATCTTGACCATTGCAAGGATTTGGACCTTATCAAAAAGTGCATCGAGTCGGGCTGGACCTCGGTTATGATTGATGCATCCTCGAAGCCGTTTGAAGAGAACCTTGATTTGAGTAAACAGGTCGTGAAGATGGCACGACCAAAAGATGTTACTGTCGAAGCCGAACTCGGCGCCATCGTTGGCGTGGAAGATGATATTCATGTGAAGGAGCAGGATGCACACTTGGCCGACCCTGAACAGGCAATAAGATTCTGTAATGAAGTGGAACCTGACTGTTTCGCGCCTGCTATTGGGACCGCTCACGGCGTTTACAAAGGCAAGCCTAAGATTGCATATGGCTTGCTCGGAGACATAGCAACAAAAACGAAAGTCCCCATAGCCCTGCATGGCGGGACGGGCCTTGCAGATGATGTGTTCAAAAAGTGTATTTCACTTGGCTGTGTAAAAGTCAATATTTCCACCCAGCTCAAGTATGCGTTCATCGATGGGTTTGTTTCTTATCACAATTCACATAATACAGAGTATAATCCATTGAAAGTTATTGACGCCCAGTTCAATCAACTCAAAGAAGGTATCATAGATAACATAAAACTGTTCGGCAGTGCAGGAAAAGCCTGACAGATGAGAATATGCAATGGCCGGACCAAGCACCATACCTCAGACGGACATTAAAATAAACGCTATCGTTGAATGGTGCGTCAAGGAAAACGATTATATGAAAAACATTCGAGTTTCAAAAAAAGGAGGACTCAATGCAGGCCATTATTTTTGATTGTGACGGCGTTCTCGCAGATACCGAACGGGATGGACACAGAGTTGCTTTCAACAAAGCATTCACAAAAAAAGAATTCGCAGTAGAGTGGGATGTCGAACTATACGGCAAACTGCTGGAAGTTTCAGGCGGTAAAGAGCGAATGAGGCACTATTTCGACGACCATGGCTGGCCTCCTGATGTTACGGACAAGAATGCACTCATCGTAGAATTACATAAACTAAAAACAGACTTCTTTATGGAAATCACCGAATCAGGACAACTGCCTGTACGTCCCGGCATAGCAAGGCTTGTCGATGAGGCAATTGCCGCCAATATTACTTTAGCTGTTTGCTCCACTTCCCACGAGCGTGCGGTCAATCTTGTGGTTGAAAAGCTACTCGGTCCTGAACGAAAGGCTCACTTCAATGCTATATTGGCCGGCGATGTCGTTTCAAAGAAAAAGCCCGACCCCGAAATATACAACCTCGCTTCTCAGAGGCTGAATCTTGAGCCGTCAGAATGTGTTGTAGTGGAAGACACTCGCATCGGCCTGCTCGCAGCCAAAGCCGCAGGTATGCACTGTATTGTCACCACGAACCATTATACAAAAAACGAAGACTTCACAGAAGCCGACCTCGTAGTCTCCGAGCTTGGCGACCCGCCGAATGTACAGGTAACTTTGGAGACTATTAGAAATATCTTTAATAAAAGCTGAAATACATTGGGTCGTAACAATGAGAAAATTTCGTTAAAATCTCATTTCAAAAGGAGGCCCTTTTATGCCGAATGAGATAAAACTCGAAGATATTCTGGATAGTAAAGACGATAGCATTTACGACATTACCACAAACGCCGCTGGTCCGAAAGGCAATCTGCCTCTGACTGAGAACCTTCTCACTAACGCTCCAAGTGGTGATATCTTTGGAATGAGCCAGAATGCAGGCATGGGGTGGAATCCTGCCAAGATGACTAAAGAACAGTTTTTGTTAATAAGCACCCAGGGCGGTATTAGAGCAAGTGACGGAACTCCTGTTGCTTTAGGGTATCACTCCGGCCACTGGGAGCTTGACCTGTTGATGCAGGCGGCTGCAAAGGAGCTGCAAAATCTCGATTACATCCCATTTGCCGCCTTTTGTACCGACCCATGCGACGGCCGAACACAAGGCACACCTGGAATGATGGACAGCCTACCGTATCGCAACGATGCCTCAATAATTCTCAAAAGGCTCATCCGCAGCATACCCACGCGCAAAGGAGTGCTGGGCGTAGCAACCTGTGACAAGGGATTGCCCGCAATGATGATGGCGTTGGGTGCCATGCGAGAGCTGCCGTCGGTTTTAGTACCGGGCGGAGTGACTCTTCCACCTGCCGAAGGTGAAGATTTAGGAACGATACAGTCCATAGGAGCGCGCTTCGCACATGGCGAGGTGACACTGGAGTACGCTGGACAAATGACCTGCCGCACATGCGCCAGCGCTGGCGGCGGTTGTCAGTTCCTTGGAACGGCGGCAACATCTCAGGTCGTCGCCGAAGCCTTGGGCATGAACCTGCCGCATTCTGCGCTTGCGCCGTCAGGTCAGGAAATCTGGCTGGATTCAGCACGTCGCTCGGTTAAAGCTTTAGTAAGACTTTATAAGAGCGGTTTAACTATGAAAGATGTCCTGACCAATGCGGCAATACGAAACGCAATGGTTGTTTATGCAGCTTTTGGTGGATCGACTAATCTATTGTTACATATTCCAGCAATTGCGCACGCTGCAGGATTAAACCGCCCGACTCTGGAAGACTGGCGGCAAATTACACGAAAAGTGCCCCGGCTCGTCGACGTTCTGCCCAATGGACCTGTAGGGCATCCGACCGTACGTGTCTTTCTGGCTGGCGGCGTACCCGAAGTAATGCTGCATTTGCGGAATCTGGACCTCTTAAATCTCGATTGCACAACAGTATCCTGTGAACATTTATGTAAAATCCTCGACTGGTGGGAAAAGTCCGAACGCCGAAAGCGGTTACGGGAGCTGCTTTACCAAAAAGATGGTATCGACCCGGATAAAGTGATTATGAGCCCTGAAAAAGCTCGTGAACACGGTCTGACCAGTACCATAACGTTGCCAAAAGGCAACCTCGCTCCCGAAGGTTCTGTAATAAAGAGTACTGCCATCGATCCATCGCTGTTGGATGCTGAAGGTGTGTATGACAAGATTGGCCCCGCTCGGGTATTCATTTCAGAGCACAGTGCTATACAGGCTATAAAAGAAGGTATTGTTAAGCCCGGCGATGTCATTGTACTGATTTGTGCAGGGCCGATGGGAAGCGGCATGGAGGAAACCCTGCAGGTGACAGGTGCATTGAAGCATCTTCCATGGGGAAAGGATGTTGCTGTTCTTACAGATGGCCGGTTCAGTGGCGTAAGTACTGGCGCTTGTATAGGTCACATTGCACCAGAAGCGCTGGCAGGCGGGCCTGTTGGAAAAGTGCTGGATGGAGACCTCATTCAGATTGTCATCGATTGCAATAAAATTGAAGGAAGCATTGATTTGATTGGGGATGCCGATTCTTCTCCAAACAAAAGATGTTCCGAACTCGGTACGCAAATATTAATTAAACGTCAATCGCGACCCGACCTGACCGCCCATCCGAATCTTCCGAACGACACTCGCTTATGGGCCGCTATGCAGGATATAAGCGGAGGCACTCGGGGCGGCTGCGTATTCGACGTCGATGCAATTATAGAAACATTGAAGGTCGGTAAAGAAACCTTGTCAAAAAGATAAGAGATTATTAAAGTGTAATATTCCTTTTACAAGGATAATGCTATGGGACAAAACAAAAAGAAACTCTCAGGAGTCTTTGCTCCTGTGGTTACTCCTTTTCATAATGATGAGCTTGCGCTTGATGACCTGAGATCTAACTTACAAAAACTAAACGAGACCAACCTTACCGGCTATCTCGCGTTGGGTTCGAATGGCGAATTCAGGAGCCTTACTGACGAGGAGCAGATTAAGGTTCTTGAGGTTTTCAGTCAGGAAAAAGGCGACAAGGTGGTTATGGTCGGTACCGGCTGCGAATCAACCAAACAAACAATCGAAAAGTCAAAACTGGCATCCGATATGGGCTTTGTCTACGTGAGCATACTTACTCCAAGTTATTTCGCTAAACGAATTGACGGTGCTACATTACAAAGCTATTACGAACGAATTGCCGATTCAATCGATATTCCCGTATTACTCTATAATGCTCCGGGCTTTACGGGCGGAGTAATGGTACCGCCAAAAACCATCCTCGAACTTTCAAAGCATCCCAATATTGTAGGTATGAAAGATTCCTCTCCGGTAGGGCCGGCTAAAGCCCTCGCTTTTCTGGATACCTCTGAAGATTTTAACATTCTGGCCGGGTCTGCGAATTTCTTTTATACATCCCTGCATTTGGGAGCTACCGGCGGTGTGATGTCCCTCGCTAATGCATTACCCGGCCCATGCTGCGAACTGTATCAACTTTTTACCGAGGGCAGATACGATGATGCCAAAGAGCTTAACAGAAGATTCGTCCGGCTCAATCAGGCCGTCTCAGGTGCATGGGGCGTGGCAGGCGTAAAGGCCGCTATGGATATAACTGGATTTAAAGGAGGCGTACCCCGTCATCCGCTTCAGGGTATTACCGATGAAGCTAAAGAACGAATCAGGCAGACAATAATAGATGAAGGCTTTATGTCTGCCTAAATAGATATTCTCAGGCAGGTCATGATGACACAAACCAAAAGTCATAAGACAACCGGCAGCACGATATTAGGCGTCGATATCGGAACAACCAGTATAAAGATGGGCGTATTTCAAATAGTTGATAATACGCTGAGTCTGGCAAGTCAATTCACACAGGAGTACGAAGTAAATATTTATAACGACGGCTTGTTTGGTGATATAGAACAGGACAACTGGAAGAAAGCCTTCACCGCCGGCTGCAAACAAATGCAGGACCTTATCGCCGATGTCGATATCATTTCCCTCTCCGGAACCACACCGGGCTTAACAGCTATGGATAACGATGGTAATGCCCTTTATCCGGCTATCTTAATGCTCGACCAACGCTCCCGAAAGCAGGCCAGGTTCATAATAGAAACAGTTGGAATCGAGCATCTTCTAAAGACCACAGCGAATATGCCGGTCGCGGGTGGATGCTCGCTGGCAAGTATTCTCTGGATAAAAGACAATTGCCCCGAAATATTCGACAAAACTTATAAGTTCGGCCATTCCAATACATACATTGCTCATTGGCTGACAGGTAATTTTGCCATCGACCCCTCGTCGGCATCGTTGACAGCTTTATACAATACCGTTAGCAATGATTTCACCTGGAACAAGGACATTGCCGCGGCCTTTGACCTTTCACTTGACAGGCTGCCGAAAATAATACCTGCGTATGAAAGTGTCGGCAAAATAAAAAGCCCGCTCGCACGAAGGCTGGGCTTTAAGAAAGAACCTCACGTACTGATTGGCGGCAACGATGCGGTACTGGCGGCCTATTCGATGGGAATCAACGAACCGGGTGACATCATTAACGTAAACGGCACCTGTGAAATCACTCTCGTATGCCTTGATAAATGTCTTGCCTCTGCCAACTACAACATCCGTGCCCACGTGCTGCCGAATCGCTGGCTAACGCTGCACGTTATGAACGCCGGAGGCAAAGCGCTGGACTGGTATAAAAACCTGTTCTGCAGCGAGCTTAGCGCTGATGAGTTTTACAACAGCTTCCTTCCCGAAGCGATTGAGACTTGGCTTAACCGCCAAAGTGATGTCACTTATGTACCTTATCTTATGGGTTCGCGCTACAGTCTGGAACCCCTCCAGGCACAATTAACAGGATTGACCCAGCAAACAACCCGCCAGGAAATACTGGCTGCTATCATCAGAGGTCTGTGTGAATATCAAAAAGCGCATTTAGAAGAAATCGGCAAGAACATAAACCTTCAAAACTTAATTCACGTTACAGGCGGAGCGACTAATCCTGCCCTGATGCGTGCGAAATCAAAGTGGATGAGGGATTGCGAATATATCCATAACGAGCAGTCATCTATGGAAGGAGCAGCTATGCTTGCTCAAAAATTCCTTGAGAACTGAGAAAGTCTTTATCCCACTGTTTGAGGCTGAAATAATATTATGAACCCACTCATCATTCTTGCTATCGGCATACTGACCGTCATATTTATTATTACATTTTTGAGAATGAATGCTTTTATCGCATTGATTACCGCTGCTGTCGTGGTCAGTCTGCTCAGTCCCGGCGATTTAGCTGAAAAGATGACCCGAGTAGCAGCGGCTTTTGGAAGCACGGCCGGCAGCATCGGTATTGTTATTGCCCTGGCCGTGGTTATTGGCAAGTGTATGATGGACAGCGGAGCGGCCGACCGTATCGTCAGAGGTTTCCTGTCATTACTCGGAGAAAAACGCAGTTCCACCGCGCTTATGGCCAGCGGCTTCGTGCTTTCTATCCCGGTATTCTTCGACACTGTTTTTTATCTGCTTGTACCCCTGGCCCGGTCCATGCACAGAAGGACAAAAAAACATTACTTAAAATACGCAATGGCCATTGCAGCAGGCGGAGTAATTACCCACTCTCTTGTTCCCCCGACTCCAGGGCCCCTTGTCATGGCTGACAATCTCGGAATTGATATCGGCGTTATGATTTTAATCGGCGCGTTAGTCGCTTTTCCTTCTGCAATAGTAGGAATGTTCTTCTCCGGATTTGCAGACCGTCGAATGAATATTCAAATGAAACCACTTGGTGGAGAGCTGTCCGAGCCGGAACCGCTTGAAAACCATCAACTGCCCGGCCTGCTGATTTCACTTTTACCGATTCTTCTGCCTGTGCTGCTGGTCTCGGCCAATACAATCGTCCGCACAATGGCTGAAAGCGCTGTGGAAGGTTCGGGCTTAAGCCGGGCCGCGAGTGTAACCGCCGTGTTGGGCGATGTGAATCTGGCGATGCTCATATCGACTGCAATTGCAATGTGGATGCTAAAGAGCAAGCGCGCCCTTACAAACGCACAACTGGCAAAAGTTGTCGAAGTATCATTAATGAGCGGCGGCGTCATTATTCTCATTACCGCAGCAGGCGGCGCATTCGGAGCAATGCTGAAAGCCGCCCAGATAGGCCCGGAAATTCAAAACTTATTCGAAACCGAAGGCGGCCAACCCACAAGTGGCATTATGCTGCTCGTTTTAGGAGCTTTCATTGCGGCGCTTCTGAAAATAGCACAGGGCTCTTCCACCGTTGCTATGATTACATCGTCGGCGATGATTGCAGCCATGATGACTTCGACTAATACGTTGGGTTATCACCCCGCATATCTCGCTACCGCTATCGGAGGCGGATCTATGATAGGTTCCTGGATGAACGACAGCGGATTTTGGATATTCGTAAAAATGACAGGGCTAACCGAAGCTGAAGGGCTAAAATCCTGGACACCATTGCTGGCTATAGTTGGTTTCACAGGAATTATTATTTCGTTCTTATTGGCTCTAATTCTGCCAATGGGATAAGAAACTTAATTAGAACAGATACTAATACAGTACGTGAAGTATGTTTTTTGAGAGGATTCAGAAATGAAATATCGATATATTTTACTTCTCGGCTTATTCCTGTTAATTATCCTCGTTGAGGATTCAAACCGCTTATATGCCCAACGTGAGAAACAGGATAAAGATATATATCTGATAATACGCGGAGATGATATTGGCTCTTGTCACGCCGCCAATTTGGCATGCATCCGGTCTTATAAGGAAGGCATAATGAGAACTGTAGAGCTAATGGTTCCCTGTCCCTGGTTTCCTGAAGCTGTCAAACTGCTCAATGAAAATCCGGCTTTAGACGGAGCTTACGGCAGAAATGTTATTCTTCAATTCTCAACTTTCTACTCTCAACTTCTCTCCTGCTCTTGGCCGGCCCCTTGCATCGTAGGGGGTTTATCTATTAAAAAAGTTATCGCGCAGCGATTCCTCAACTTAAAACTAAACACTCAAAACTAAAAATTATAATTTCTGCCTCCAGTTCGCACTATTCTATTCACTCCGCCACTTCGTCTGTCGTCCATCATCTCTGGTCCATCGTGTGGCAGACTCAAGTGCAGCTTGGGGATGGCTTACGCTGTCATTGCGAGCGCAGCGCGGCAATCTCATTAAATATCGAAAATCCGGCTGGCGTTTACTCGGCTTTAGACGAGACGGAGCTTACGGTAGAAATGTTATTCTCTTATTTACGTGCCTAAAGGCACCCACCGCCTTGGTTAGCTAATTGTAAATACATCGTAAGTGGCTTTGATGATTCTGATTACAAGGGGAAGACTTAGCAAAACTATGGCAATTGCGATTATAATTGTGATGAACCAGACAAAAATAATCGTACCTTTTTGGACTTTGTCCGGAATTTCGCGGAGCTCTTGCAGGTCATCCGGAAAACGCCTGACCACTACATAGCACCAATAGATACCTAACGCAGAAAGCAAAGCTCCAATTAGTTGTGTAGGGCTTATAAACACTTTTCTAATTTTGTGACTCGTACTTCATATACAGTGTGTTGTTCATAGATGAAAAAAGTAAAAATTCTAAACACACTTTTTCAACTCTTAAATTTTCTATATCATCAAAATCTTCTCCGAAATTCAACCATCTGGTGGAGCCGGCAAAGAATAATTTCCTAACTACGTTTATATGCTTTCTGTATTAAGCTCCTTACCCCTCTGGGTGGTAGGGTGGCGGCTTGCCCCACCGATTCTCCCTGTTAGGCTGGTCTTCTCGTTGTCACCCTGAGCGGAGCGCAGCGGAGTCGAACGGGTCTGGCATACGAAATTGCATTTATACACGTTAAAAAAAAGAAGTTTACAAATTTAAACTCCTTAAATACTATATACCAAATACTAAATGCTGTTCGTTATTTCTACCTTCGGTTCACACTATTTTAATCACAGTTCGATGTTCATGCTGGCCTACGGTAGAAATGTGACGTAACTTATTATTCAAAAAAATCCCAGCCGCTATTCTCTATAAAAACCTGTCATTACCAAACATAACTCATCGAAAAATTTAATATAACCTCCTTTAATCCCCTCCTATCTGCGATTATCAAAGATTCGGCAGAGCCACATGAAACAGGTGCCAGAGGTCATCGTAGTGTTGCCTGTTTGAGGAATCAGAAGCGATCACATCCACTTTGCTCCACAATCCAGTCAATCCCCATGGCTCGTGTCCGGCCTCGGAGCCCTGAGCGGGTATGATCACAGATTCATGCAACAGCACGAATCCCACACTCGCCGACCCTATCCACTTCGCTATCGGCTCCTGCCACTTCTTGCCAAAGGCATTCGTTCGGTCCTCGTGCGCCTTAATTATATCAGAGTCTGGGACGAATCCGGAGAGCGGGGAACACTCCGGATTGGCAGCCAGTGAGATGTCTACGGCAATCATACCTCCGATTTGCGAGGTGGCAATCTGTTTTGCAGCCTTCCTGATGTGTTTCTCCAGTTTCTTGAAGCTCTTGATGCGTTTGGCCTCGAGCGACCAACGTCCTGATGGTGCAGTCAAGATCCAGTCTGCCCCTGCGGAACCAG
>JASFVS010000059.1:0-12011 GCA_050049715.1 Phycisphaerales bacterium | reverse complement strand
CCGTCAACAAATAACGTATTTCCTTCTATCAAACCAAGGTCAACACAAAGACGTGCACATTGCCTGAGGACCTTCTTTAAGGCTGATTTGTTCTTTCGTCTGAATTCGGCTATTGTTTTGTGGTCGGGCTTTAGGCCGCCCGCAAGCCAAATAAAAGAAAGATTATAGTAAGTCTCTCTTTCCAGTTTGCGGCTGCTGCGAATCCCGTAAGAATAACCATAGACCAGCAGTTTCAACATCACTATCGGATCATATTGTGGACAACCGACCTTATGTGAATTAACTTCAATGCCTAACGCATCGAAATCCAATGAATCCACAATAACATCATAAGCCCTCACAGGTGAATCTGCGGGAATATATTCATCAACACTTTGTGGAAAAAGCGTTCGCTGTTTACGATCTCCATATCGAAATGCCATAAAAAATCCTTTCTTTAAGATAGGAACATTATAACATATCAGCGAAAAAAGATAATCATCTTAGAGTTGTAATTGCGACACAGCCTGTTTATGCAGTGGAGTTTGGCCTTCGTTGTTTTTTGCGTTGATGTCAGCGCCTTTATCAATCAGTATTTTTGCAATATCCGTATTGCCCTTTAGAGTTGCGTAGTGTAAACTTGTATAACCCCAATTATCCTTTGCATTGATGTCAGCACCGTTATCTATTAACAGGATAGATAAGTTCATATTTCCCAGTCTGGCTGTATAATGCAGGGGGATTCTACCATTTTTGTTAGTGATATTAACTTCGGCACCATTTGCTATAAGCAGTTCGGCTACCTTATTACTATTTTTTATAGCCGCACAGTGTAAATGTGTACTGCCCCAGAGGTCTTTTGCTTCGATATCAGCGCCATTAGCTAAGAGCAGCTCAGCTATTTTTGTTTTTCCAAGGCGGGCGGCGTAGTGTAGTGGTGTTCTCTTGTTATTTCTTTTTGCATTGACATCGGCACCGCTGGCTATCAGCAATTCGACCATTTCCTTATGACCATGTGTAACAGCAAAGTGCAGCGGTGTCACACCTTGTTCTGTTCTCGCATTGACATTGGCACCGCCGGCTATTAGTTTTTTAGCTTCCTCGACATTTCCTTTACGGGCGATTTGATGTAGTTGTGTCTGAGATTTGACGGGTTTTTTCCTGCACCCGAAAGCAAGAAATACTAATACTAAAAGAATGCAGGGCAATCTATTCCGTATCATGTCTCTTTCTTTCAAGTAATTGAAAACTTGTACGAAGTTTCCTTTACCAACTTGATTTATGCAGAGATTAAATTAGTAAAGAACCGCTTCCCTTATAACGGATATTACCATAGGAATGAGGATAAGTCAAGGAATTTTCACATATCTACTTCTTCATTGAAATGTATGATTGCTGTTTTAGTTGTTTTGCGTTTTTTATTGCGTAGCCATCGCTATTGGAATATAAATTGTTTACTACCCTTCAAACAGAAATTATCATTTTGATTTTATTCCTTCCGATATATAATTATCCTTATGATAAATGCAGTCTTAAGTGGTCTTTTCAACGAGATGGCCGATATTATGGAGATACTCGGCGAGGACCGTTTCCGTATTAACAGCTATCGTAAGGTCGGGCGGGTCATTGGGGATATGCCCACTGATATTGAAGTTTTACTGGAAAAAGGTGAGCTTGCAAAGATTCCCGGTATCGGCAAATCCAGCCTTGCCAAGATAGAGGAATTTATAAAAACCGGCACGGTGGCGGCACATCATGATTTACTCAAAAAAATTCCACCAACATTATTAGAATTGCTCAGAGTGCCCGGCATGGGACCGAAGGGTGTAAAGGCTGTTTACGAACAGTTGAACGTAACAAGTATCGATGAGTTAAAAAATGTAGTTAACGATGGTTCTTTTGCTGAGTTGCCCGGATTTGGTGAAAAAAAGGCGGCTGCAATTGCAAAAGGAATCAAATTTTTAGAAAGGTCCACAGGCCGAATCCATCTTGACGAAGCGCTGGATGCCGCGGAACTGGTTATAAAGTTTCTGCGGGAGCAACCCGGTGTCCAAAAAATCCAGACAGCCGGTTCGTTAAGACGATGGGCAGAGACAATCGGCGATGTTGATATTCTTGTTGCAGGTAAAAAGGGTGAAGAAATTATACGGGCATTTACCAACGCAAGTTTTATTATGGAGGTTGTTGCGGAAGGACCTACAAAAGGCTCGGCGATTATCGATGCGGAAACCAAACCTGTACAGGTTGATGTTCGTGTTGTACCGGTGGAGAGTTTCGGTGCCGCGGCGCAATACTTTACCGGCTCGAAAGAGCATAATGTGCGATTGAGGGAAATTGCTGTTAAGGCAAAACTAAAATTGAATGAATATGGTCTGTTCAAAAATGAAACGGCCATCGCAGGCGGCGTTGAAGAGGAAATTTATGAAAAACTCGGGTTGGATTATATTGCCCCTTTACTTCGTGAGGACCGCGGCGAAATTGAAGCTGCGAAAAATAAATCTTTGCCTGAACTGATTAAGCTTGAAGATATCAAGGGCGACCTTCATATGCATTCCAAAGCATCCGATGGCGACTGCGATATATCTGAGCTTGCACAGGCTGCGATGGACTTGGGTTACAAATATATTTGTATAACTGACCACTCACGTTCCTCTGCAATTGCTAATGGCCTGTCGGAGCAAAGATTAGCAAAGCAAATTCAGGAAATTCGGCAAATTAATAAGAAGATGAAAGATATAACCATATTCGCAGGCTCTGAAGTTGACATTCTTGCTGACGGGTCGTTGGATTTTAGTGATGAGTTACTCGCTGAACTGGATTTTGTAATAGCATCCGTGCATTCGGGCCTGGCGAGCTCAAGTGAAAAGGTAACGACCCGAACGTTGAAGGCAATGGACAATCCTTATGTAAGTTGTATAGGTCATCCGACCGGCAGACTAATCGGCGAGCGTGAGGCGATGGACCTCGATATTGATGCCGTAATCAAACACGCCGCCCAGACCAACACGGCCCTGGAGGTTAATGCCAATCCATGGCGTCTGGACCTTAAAGATATTCATTGCAAAATGGCAATAGAGGCTGGAGTCAAGTTAGTCATCGGAACCGATTCGCACAATACCGCCGGCTTTGGATTAATGGGTTTTGGTGTGGCTACCGCCGCGAGAGGCTGGGCGACAAAGGCCGATGTGCTCAATACGCTATCGGTTGCTCAAATTAAAAGCTGGATTAAAACTAAAAGAACCGGATGATGTGTATTATCGTATATGTTTTTATAGACTTGTAAGCGTTGGAAGCGAAAAATTTATAAAAAAATTGAGAAATTTCTTGACAAGATGATGATTATGGGCATAAAATAGAAATAATAATAAAGGCGGGCTAATTATATTGCTGTTTATATTATATTTTTGCGTGCCATCTTAATTAATACTTACTTTATTTCATACCAGTCCCGCCCCTGACAAATTAGCCGTACTGTTCTTTGCAGTTTATTGCTGCGTATTTAAGGGAGAAAATCCGTTTATTCGCAGCAAGGGCTTATTTATGTATTTTCATTGGAATAATCTGCTGCTTTTAAAGCGGGGGCGAAGGCTGATTGCGCTTAAAGAGCGATTATTTTTCAGGGAATATATATTTGTATTACTTGTTTGATAATTAATGTGGGTAGTGGCTTCGTAGGTCGCAGCGTTATTATAATTTTATACTTTTTTTGAAGGGATAGGAAAATGAAAGGGAAAGCGAGATTTTTAATTTTGTTGTGTGTTTTGTTTCTGTGCGTGGAGAGGCTCCAAGCCTCTCCACACACACAATTACCCGAACCGGCTAATCCATCAAAAATAATCTATGTGGATGATAATGCCGATGGTTTTAATCTCGGTACGAGCTGGGAGAATGCTGTGAATTCGTTGCAGGATGCTTTATTGCTTGCCTATTTTCATGATAAACCGGTTGAAATACATGTTGCAGAGGGTGTTTACACGCCCGACCGGGGGCTTGGTATCATGCCGGGGGACCGTAGCGCTTCATTTGAGCTTATAAACGGCGTGACTATCAAGGGCGGCTATACTGCAACAAGAGGCCATCGGGGAGGGCAAGCGCTTGATGTCCGGGATGTCAACCAATACAGAAGTATTCTAAGTGGTGACCTTAACAGTGACGATAGGCCGGATATAAACAATATCGAGGACAACAGCTATCATGTAGTAACGTCCAGCGGAGCTGATGAGACGGCGGTTCTGGATGGTTTCACTATTACTGGTAGCGGAATCCCAAACGGACGCGCGGTCCATAACATCCACAGCGGCGGAATGTACAATAATGATAGTAGTCCGACTTTGATTGATTGTACATTCAGTGAGAACCTGGCGGCCGAAGTTGGAGCAGGGATGTACAACAATAACAGCAATCCGGTACTTTTTAATTGTATGTTCAGCGAAAATAATGCGCCGGAAGGCGGCAGTGGAATGTACAATGAAAATAGCAGTCCAACACTGACCGATTGCACATTCGTGGAAAATATTACAGGCGGCGGTGGCACCGGAATGTACAACGTTAACAGTAATCCGATACTGCTCAATTGTACGTTTATAGGGAATATTGCATACAGAGGTGGTGGCGGGATGTACAACGACCATAGTAGTCCGATGATAACGAACTGTATGTTCTCTGAAAACTGGGTACGAAACGACGGCGGTGGGATGTACAACGAGGAAAGCAGTCCGATGTTGGCCGACTGTGTATTTCGTAGAAATACCGCAATAGGAGGCGGTGGTGGAATCTTTAATAGAATGAGCAGTTCGACACTGCTCAACTGTGAATTTACCGGCAATTCAGCAGAAGATAACGGCGGCGGAATTAGCGACGATGCGAGCTCTCCGACTCTTACAAATTGCACGTTTACCGAAAACTCAGCAATCCAGGGCGGCGCAATCAACTGCTTTGATTCTTCCACTCTGATTGTTAATAACACAATCGTGGATAATATGGCCACAGGCAGCCGAGCCAGTGGATTCGGTGGTGGAATTTGTTGTTACATGTCATCGCCGACGGTAGTCAATACTATCCTCTGGAACAACATTCCGGACGAAATCTATGAATCAGATGAAATCTATGAACCAAGGGGAGGAAGTGGAAGAGTGCCCACCCCGGCTTCGGCCATAGTTACCTATAGCAATGTGCAGGGTGGTTTTACGGGCGAGGGCAATATCGATGTCGAGCCGATGTTTGCCAACCTTGAGAATGGCGACTATCATTTGAAATCTCAGGCCGGCAGATGGGACCCGGCTGCCCAAAACTGGGTCATAGACGATATAAGCAGCCTGTGTATTGATGCAGGTAAGCCGGGCGACCCGGTTGGTCTTGAGCGTTTCCCCAATGGCGGGCGAATCAATATGGGTGCTTATGGCGGCACACCGGAAGCAAGCTTAACACCACGGCAGTTAATATTTTTGCTTGGTCAGGCTTCCAACCCTAATCCTGCCGATGGAGCTGTTGATGTAGGCATAAGTGTTAGATTTAGCTGGACTGCCGGCCGAAACGCCGCCTCCCATGATGTGTACTTAGGCGCTGATAGAGATGCTGTTGCTAATGCAGACACATCCGACACGACCGGCATATACCAGGGTCGCCAGTCTGCCACTACCTATTATCCGCCGGAAGGTATTATTGGGGGGAGTATTGTGACTTATTACTGGCGTATAGATGAGGTCGGTAGCGATGATGAGATAGTAACAGGTGCAGTCTGGACATTTACGACAGTTGCTGCACCGCCACCTAAAGGCAGGGCCTGTTTCCTTCCTGCTACGCCCGTATGGATTGATGGAAACCTTGTGCAAATATCGAAAGTTGCTATAGGTCAGACAGTCGGTAGAGTTGCCTGTCTTACAGATACAACAATGCAAATTGAAAAACTCCAGGAGCACGAAGGGACGTATGAGTGTTATGATGTTTTGCTTGAGAGTGGAAATTGTATCAGCGTGGCCGAGTGTCATTACTTCCTTACCGAATCCGGCCGATGGATAGCGTTGCAGAATTTGAGGGCCGGAACGAAGCTCCAAACATCAAAAGGCTCTGTTGAAATATCGAGCGTGACTAAGAGGCCAATGCTTCATACAGGTAAGGTTTATAATATTAAAGTCAAAGGTTCGGACCGTTATTTAGTCGGTAAAGATGCGATAATTGTTCGTGATTACTAAGTTGCAGTATTTGTGCTCAATCTTTATTTGTTGATTTAGCTACGCAAGTAGGGCGGCACTTTTGCCGAAAAATAGTTCGTTCGATAACTTACGGGAGATGTGGTTTGGGACAAGTTCTGAAAGTAAAAATTATAATCTTGCTACTATTGACAACCTGCGGTCTTGCCGGCGTGCATAGGGTTCCCTCGGACTATCCAACCATTCAGGCGGGAATTGATGCAAGTGCGAATGGCGATACCGTCCTCGTCGCTCCCGGCACGTATACCGGCGACGGCAACCGCGATATCGACTTTAAAGGCAAAGCTATAACAGTCAAGAGCGAAAATGGACCTCAAACCTGTATTATTGATTGTAACTCCGTTTCTCGTGAATGGCATCAAGGATTCTTTTTTCGCAGTAGTGAAGACTGTAATTCAGTTCTTTCGGGCTTCACCATTACCAAGGGCAGGGGTATTATATGCAAATCCGGAAGTAGTCCAACGATTATCGATTGTTGGATTGGTGAAAGCGACCCTTGTACTGTGGAATATTTGCATACTAGTGGGCCCGGGATAGTGTGCTTCGACCATAGCAATCCGACAATCATAAAATGCTCGATAGTTGGCAATGTCTCATGGGATGGGGCTGGTATAGCATGCCACGACAGTGACCCTAATATTATTAATTGCCTGATCAGTAGTAATGTGGCAATCGGAGCTCCAAAAATTATAATACTTCCCGGAACAGGTGGTGGGATTTTCTGCACACAAAGTAATCCCACAATAACAAATTCTATAATTGTCAATAATAGAGCTGACTGCGGTGGTGGCATCTACTGTGAAAACAGTGATCCGATAATTAAAAACTGCCTAATCATGGGCAATGGAGAATTGGTACCGCGTAGAGATGGACGGGATTTCGCAATAGAAGGTGGCGGAGGTATCCATTGCGATGCAAGCAGTCCGACCATAATCAATTGCACTCTTGTTGGAAATGTGAATCTGTTTGGCAGAGGTGGCGCAATCTATAGCTTTGATCGTAGCAATCCGATAATCCACAACTGTATTCTATGGGCTAACTTGGCAGAATATGGTAACCAAATAGCTTTGGGTGGCCGTACGGATTGGGATATTTACTCATCTACAGCAACTGTCACTTATAGTGACATCCAGGGTGGACAGGCAGTTATAGAAGTGGATCCTAACAGTACTCTTGAATGGGGCCCCGGCAACATTGATATTGATCCGTTTTTTGCAGACTTTGGTTATTGGGCCAGCGCAAACGACCCGAATCAGATTGCTGAGCCCAATGACACAGAAGCGTTTTGGATATGTGGCGATTATCATTTGAAATCTCAGGCCGGTAGATGGGACCCAAAAACCCAAAGCTGGGTTATTGATGATGTAACGAGTCCTTGCATTGATACAGGCAATCCAAAGAGTCCTATTGGTCTTGAGCCGTTCCCCAACGGCGGGCGAATCAATATGGGTGCTTATGGCGGCACGATAGAAGCAAGTAAATCATATTTTGGCGAACCTTTATGCGAAACTGTCATAGCGGGCGATATAAACGGCGATTGCAAGGTGGATTTTACAGACTTTGTAATTATGGCTTCTCATTGGTTTGAAGAAAGATAAAATAGAGTAAGGTATTGGAAATTGCTTTTGACTTTTAGCCTTCGAGCTATGATTGCTGAGTCTGCTAAAATTCTGTTGACCGGCCTGCGGCAAAACGACCGCGTACCCTTAAGAATCTTGCGTGGCAGATTATCAACGAGTGTCAGCAAAAAAGCGGGCGCTTGTTTTCTTTTGAAAAGGTATCGTCGAAACACCTTGGGATACGAATAGAGGAGTTTCACAAGACCTCTATAAGAAAGATTAGACGAGAAGTCTATATGAGGGTGTAACACAAAATTGAGAAAGGGACTAAAATGAAGGCACGTTATCATTTCACTATTGCAATTGTATTTGTTCTTGCAACGGTTCAACTTGTTTTTGCTACGCCGCTCGATGATTACGTGGCGGCGCCGGATGCGAACTATAAATATAGTCTTTCCAAAACTATTAAGGGCGAGGGCTATAAGGCGTACGTTCTGGATATGACCTCGCAGTCCTGGCGTACAAAAGAGGAGGTGGACAATATTTTCTGGCGGCATTGGCTGACGATAATCATGCCTGACAAGATTCAAAGCGATAAAGCGCTGCTGTGGATAACCGGCGGCAGTAATGACAGAGCTGCTCCAGGTGAGGTCGATTCGATGCTGTCGGGCATTGCTATAAAGTCCAACACTGTTGTTGCCGGGATTAGGATGGTGCCGAACCAGCCTTTGAACTTTCCGGATGGCGGCAGGCCACGTTATGAGGACGGGATTATTGCCTATACATTTAATAAATTTATAGATACCGGCGATGAGACCTGGCCGCTGCTGCTGCCGATGGTGAAAAGTGCGGTGCGAGCGATGGATACTGTTCAAAGCTACGTTAAGGATGTCACCAAAGGCAAGCTTAATGTCAAAGAGTTTGTGGTCAGTGGGGCGTCCAAACGTGGCTGGACGACGTGGCTGACGGCCGCTGTTGATAAGCGCGTTGTTGCAATTGTGCCTGTTGTTATCGATGTTCTGAATATGGACGACCAGATGAGCCACCATTACAAAGCGTATGGCTTCTACTCGAATGCCATCAAGGATTATCAGGAAATGGACATTTTCAGCAGGCTCGATACCGAGGAAGGCAAAAAGCTCAGAGCATTTATAGACCCTTATGAGTATATCGCGCGATATACGTTGCCGAAGTTTATGATAAATTCGCCGGGTGACCAGTTCTTTTTGCCCGATTCGGCCCAGTTTTATTTTCATGACCTTCCGGGTCCGAAATACCTTCGGTACGTTCCGAATACCGACCACGGCCTTAAGGATTCGGATGCGCCTGAGAGCCTGCTGGTGTTTTATGCATCGATTCTGAAAGGCTCACCGCTCCCGAAATTCGGCTGGCGGCTTGGAGATAACGGCCTTGTTATCAGGAACATCAGCGGCAAATTGAAGCGGGTCAATCTGTGGCAGGCGAGCAATGCTGAAAAACGAGATTTTCGCCTTGAGACCATCGGGCCAGTCTGGAGAAGCTCGCCCGTTACCGCCGAGATGGGCAGGTATGTTGCCAGGGTTTCTCAGCCGGACAAGGGCTGGACGGCCTTTTTCGCTGAACTGGTTTACGACAGCGACTTCGGTATGCCGTATAAGTTCACAACGCAGGTCTATGTCGTTCCGGATACTCTGCCGTTTGCGGAGAAGAAGAATTGATTAAATTGCCCATGCAATTTATTCAGCGTTCAGCCCGTCTGAAGCCGGGTAAACTCCATAGTGGATAGGGGGAAATAGGCTGTTTATCATTATCTTTAGTCCTGGGGATTATCTGCGCGGGGTGGGCCGGCTTCCGGGAAGGACGGTAAATTCTCAGCAATGTAT
Organism: Phycisphaerales bacterium; assembly: GCA_050049715.1. Taxonomy (GTDB): domain Bacteria; phylum Planctomycetota; class Phycisphaerae; order Sedimentisphaerales; family Anaerobacaceae; genus NIOZ-UU13. Next base: position 2,402 of record JASFVS010000059.1, on the reverse strand, counting down.
GCCCAGGGAACGGCACGCTTTGTCCATAACTGACAATTCGGCTTGATTAGTTCCGGCTCGTCTAAAGAACCTGCTTTGAGGAAAACAAAATCGGGACATTTTTCGGCCCTGGTAAACAGAGGTGAGCCGCAATTGGGGCAAAACTCGCGAGTAATCTTCCTGCCGCTATCGGCGATGGTTGTATAGCCTTTAACCCGGCCGGAGATGATACGTAATTTAGCGGCCTGTACGAGGACGCCGACGGTGTATGGGCCGCCTGTGGCTTTTTTGCAGTCGTCACAGTGACAATAACTGGCATCCTCAGGATTGCCGGTGCTTTCATATCGTACGGAACCACAAAGACATTCACCACGCAATACCTTTTCCATATATTCTCCTTATGTTCGGTCTCGCAATTTTTTTGAAGATGAATATGCTTTAATAATAAAATATATGAATATGACTAAAGGGATAATTGATAGTAGCCACCAAAAGGAATTATCACGGAGACACCAAAATAGATAAGCTATCCAAGCTACTACTATCACGCTAGGGAGATACTTTCCGAAGACAGTGTTTGGCCTTAAGAAAATAGGATGTATTCTAAAGATAGCCGTTTCGTGTTCAGGAAAACAATCTTTGGCTTTACGAAATAGCGTTGCGATTATGTTGAAAGAATGCCATGAAGTTGTTAGCCAAAAGAAGGATATTGTAAGGGAAATTACAGCAATGCCAATCTGGAAAGTCTTATTGTCCTGTAACTGAGAAGCAGCACAGAGTATTGAATTTGCGGTAAGAAAAATGCCAGTTCTTGATAAAAGAAGGTTGTCCTCTGAGTCCCACCTACGTCGAATACACTCATAGTTATTAGTATCTGAATTGAGATTATTCATAACAGTCTCCTTCAACCGAATGATGTATATATGGTTTACGTATAAGAACTCACGCCTTTGGTGTTAGAGGATAACATAAGAAAGTAAAAAGTTGAAAGGAAAAATGCAAAACCACAATGTCAAGACAACAAAGACTCAAGACAATAGACATTCCAATTTATTATCCCTTGGGGATAAATTTACGATTTGAGATCCTTCGACCTTGCTCAGGACTTACGCTTCGCTCCAGTTTATTATTGTGAGAGAGATCCTTAGTCTCTCCCTAAGTCCCGCATAAATGAACTTACGGTGCGCTTCCGCCTTCGCTAAAGCTTCTGCGAGACAGGCAGAATGAAGGGAACCAGATTGAACAATAATTATTTATAGGGAAGCTGCTTTGAAACTGCTTCTAACGGATTTTTTTACAACGTTTGCACTGCCGCTTTCCGCCATCGCCAGGTCTTCTGTTGTGTTTTTCGACGTTCTTTCCGTCGGGACAGCCTCTTTTGTTGTGGTAAACTTCCGAGCCTTTTGCGTGCCAGGGTTTCTGTTTAGCCATATTTAATCTCCATATTAAATAATATTTTTCCTAATCTGGAAATATAACAAACGATTTGTCTTTTGAAAAGTTAATAGTGACAAAAATAAGAAAATTTAGTCCCCGATGAGATAAGCTGCGCTACCCTACGATGTACGAGGGATGATGGACGATAGACGAGGAGGGAGGCGTGATTACCAAAGGTAGAAAAAAAGCGTTCGTATCCTTCGACTGCGCTCAGGACAGGTCTTGTGAAGCGTATCTCGAGTATCAGTTCTTCAAATTGAGCTGTAGTTTTTTTCCTTTGCGTAGATTGTGCCTTCTGTGTTAATCTGTGGGCCAAGTCACTGACGAAATCCGAAGATAATTCAAGTAACAAATCGTGCAAGGTAATAAAGCTATGGCAGAAGAGTCATTACAGGGCGGTGAGATGTTAATTAAGAAGCCGCCTGTGGGGCTGGCGGTGTTTATGCTGGTCGGGCCTTCGATGGTTTGGGCGGCCGAGTATATCGGGTCGGGCGAGGTCATCGTGGCGACACGTACGGGGGCGATTCTGGGGACGACGGTGCTGTGGGCACTTGTGGCGGGAGTGTTTCTGAAGTTCTGGATTGGTATGAGCGGGGCGAGGTATACGGTGTGCACGGGTGAGGGGATGATAGATATGTTCGAGCGTATGCCGGGGCCGAAGCACTGGGCGGTCTGGATTGTGCTGGTGGGTCAGTTCGCGGCCGGTGCGATATCGATTGGGGCGCTTGCAACGTCGGCGGGGGTGTTCGTGAACAGCCTTGTGCCAATTGGGCCGAGACTGGGAGGATGGCTTGTTACGTTTGTGGCGGTGGGGATTGTGTGGTCGGGGGCGTTCAGTGTGCTGAAGATTGTGATGAGCTTTCTTGTGCTCATTGTTGTTTTAGGGGTTTTGTATGTTGCGGGACACGTGTTTCCCGGCTTTACGGAATTTTTGAAGAGCTTCAGCCTCAACGTTCCGGCGGTCCCGGGGTGGGCGCTTGAAAAAG
>JASFVS010000318.1:0-3867 GCA_050049715.1 Phycisphaerales bacterium | reverse complement strand
ACCATATCTCGCAATTTTAAGGTGGTATTGTATCCGATTTTGCAAGTAAAGTCGAGCACAAATGGTGTGAATTTTAAGAAACAAGATAATAGTAAAATAGATAAAGTGACTTTCACGGGAGTAATACGGGAGTATTTGAGAGGAAAACAGAGAGAATTCTGAGTAAAGCTGATAAAGCATGAGAATTTTTTAAGTGGTTCTCATGTGGAGGCTTAAGTCGTATTTCATTGTACTGCAATGGGTTACAAGAAACGGCCTGGCGGGGTTTCGAATTCCCCCTCGCCTCCATTTATGCATTAGATAACTTATTTTTATAAATATGCTATTTAAGAATTGTGTCACAAAATATTCTCGCGGGAGTAGATTGGCTCTCTATTGTCTTCTTTCTCACTCATTTTAGCTGATTTTGTAATTAATTCTTTTTCTTTAACTGTTTCCGTTTTTCACTGTTATCTTCATGTCCGTTTACCACGTTTACTAACGTATCAGTTTTTCTTGTTTTTTTGATACATTATTTATATGTTTCATTACAGCAAGTCCGTCACTATAATAGACGTCATTGGAAATTTGTTAAATTTCAAAGATATATGTTCCTGGAGTGACTTGGCCGCTAATTCTTTTCAGGTGGGATTCGGGTTTAGCAGAAAATTTATTTACTCGCTTGCAATACTTTGATGATATGGAGGAAAAGAAATGAGAAAAGAAACCACTTTACGAAATAAAGTTATCGTTATCACAGGTCTGTTTGCCGTGTTGTTTTTACACAACATTGGTGGTATCTGTTATAGCGGCGACCTGAAGTTGAATGACCAGGGTTATTTCGAAACGCGCGGATTTAATGTACTGGCTTTTGAAAATGCTTATACCGGTTTCTTTTTCGATGAAAAGACGTCGGGTATTATGTTAATCCATCATGGTGTGCGGACCGCGACAGGAGGGGCGGTCCGGTTGAAACCCACGCCGGAGCAGTGGGACCAGATTCCTGCTATGGTTGAGAGAACGGTGAATAAGGAAGATAACAGTGTAGATATACTGCTGCGCTATCAGGATTTTGACTTCGATTCTAAACTTCGCGTTGAATCACAGGGTACGAGCGTGAAAATAAGTGTTTCTCTCGATAAACCATTGCCCGAAAAGCTGGAAGGACGAGCCGGTCTCAATCTCGAATTCCTGCCCTCGGCTTATTTTGAAAAAACTTACAGCATGGATGGCAAAACAGGCATCTTTCCACTTCATCCATCAAGCTCAATGACGGTCAGGCCTATGGATACTCAGCTTCGCCAGTTTGCAGACCATTCCACATTCGATGACCGTGGACGTTCGGAATACGTCGAACCGAAACCGATTGCAGAAGGCAAAACGCTGATTTTGGCTCCGGAAGACCCGGAACGCTGCATCAAAATTCAAACTATGGGCGACGACAATCTAAGGCTGCTGGATGGTCGTAATGTGGCTCAGAACGGCTGGTTTGTAGTGCGTACCCTAATCCCGGCCAATCAAACAGGTAAGGTCGTTGAATGGCTACTGACGCCTACAATCCTGCCGAACTGGACACGGACGCCTGTAATCGCATACTCCCAGGTCGGTTATCATCCTAACCAGGAAAAGGTGGCGGTGATTGAGCTGGACAGGAATGATAAGCCGCTTGCTTCAGCGTCTGTGCTGCGACTGGACGACGAGGGTAAATGGGTTGAAGCATATAAAGGTGATGTCAAGGAATGGGGGAATTTTTTCCGTTATCACTATGTGAAGTTTGATTTCTCTGATGTGCGGGATGCCGGTCTATATCGTATCCAATACGGTGAGCAGAAAACAGGAGCCTTTCGGATAGGAAAGCATGTGTTCGATGATGTATGGCAATCTACAGTGGATGTGTGGTTTCCCGTGCAAATGGACCATATGTTTGTGAACGAGGCTTATCGCGTCTGGCACGGCGCTGCGCATCTTGACGATGCCATACAGGCGCCGCTTAACCATCAACACTTCGACGGCTACCGGTCGGGTGACAGTACGGAGACAAAATATAAACCGGGCGAGCGTATCCCGGGATTGAACATAGGCGGCTGGTTTGACGCGGGCGATTATGATATTCGCACAGGCTCGCATTGTAATACGGTGCTACATCTTGTGGAATCCTGGGAGCATTTCGGATTGAAGCGGGATGAAACACTCGTGGACCAAAAGCAGCGCTATGTGAATATTCATCATCCTGACGGCAAACCCGATATTTTGCAGCAAATTGAACATGGCACGCTGGCGCTTATTGCCCAACATCGTGCGTTCGGCAGAGCAATCCCCGGGATTATTGTTCCGAATCTGCACCAGTATCATCATCTCGGCGACGGGTCAACTATGACTGATAATCTGCCCTATAATCCGAAACTCAAACCTTACGAAACCGATGGCGTTTCAAGCGGTACACCTGATGACCGGTGGGCGTTTACAAACAGGATGGCCTTTAATAATTACGCTTCCATCGCAGCACTGGCGGCCGCCAGCCGGGCATTGAGGGGGTATAATGATGAGCTTGCCGATGAATGTCTAACTGCCGCGAAAAAAGCATGGGAGGACGAGCAGGCACAGCCTGTAGAAGACAGGTCACGGGGCATGTTTTTTAGAAGAGCCGGTGATGTACGGGCACTGCTGCAACTATATATTACAACAAAAGACGACCAATATGCCGATAAATTCCAAGAGAAATTGTGGGCGGCGCTGGAAAGAAATGTTGACAGAAATATGAAATTTGCTGTCCGGGCCGTACCATTTATGGATAAGGAATATAAAGAAAAGCTTGCCCCGTTTGTTGAAAAATATAAAGCGACTAATGAAGAGATGCTTAAAAAGAATCCGTACGGCGTCCCGATTACAACCCGAGGCTGGGCGGGTAATGAGAGCATTATTGACTGGGCAGTAACCAATTATCTACTGCATAAGTCCTATCCGAAACTCATTGGGCCCGAGTTTACCTATCGCGGACTTAATTATATTTTTGGCTGCCATCCCTATTCGAACATATCATTTGTTTCGGGCGTTGGCCTGCATTCGAAAAAGATTGCTTACGGCAGTAATCGTGCGGATTATTCATTTATTGCCGGCGGTGTGGTGCCGGGTATTCTTTTGATTAAACCGGATTTTCCTGAAAACAAGAATGACTGGCCGTTTTTATGGGGAGAGAATGAGTATGTCATCGATATTTGCGCACATTATATCCTGCTTGTAAATGCAGTGCTGGATTTAGGGAATGTGAATAAGTAATTATTCAGCTAAAAAAGTCATAGATTCATTATCATTGAGAAAGTATAGTGGTCTGGATGAAGGGGATTTATCATACTTCTGTGAATAGGCCTGGCATTCCCTTGTTGCTATGCTTTTCTGTGGTCTTTTGTCTAATTGGTGTATCCCAAGCAAAATTTCTCGATCCCATTGATGCCAGCACACTTCCACGACATCGATTAGGGAGCCGCCCCTGCTTAAGAATTGGAACAAGTTTTTTAGGCCCTGAACAATTGGGGCTACACGGATATAGTTTTGCGCCGTTTGAGAAAAATGGGGTGGTATATACCTCCAAAGCAGGATTTCTTGATATTTCTCATGTGCGCGGAGCTATCGATAAGACAGCATTTCTCGCAACGAAAACCTTTGATAAATTAGAAAAGAATAAAACTGAGTTTTCATTCAAACTGGCAGAGCCTTCACTTTATTTTGTTCAACTTATCCCTCCGGAAGACTGGAAAGATCTGTTACCGGAAGAGAAAGAGGTTATTACACGCGATATTTCTATTAAGCTTGGGCAATACTTTGCTTACACTGCGTGTACCTGGCATGAAATTATTACATGGTTTGGTTATAAAAGTACAGGCTTTGTTC
>JASFVS010000058.1:0-12075 GCA_050049715.1 Phycisphaerales bacterium | reverse complement strand
GTGTAAATATCCGAACGTCGTAGCCTTCTTCACGCGGTTGTTCGCTCAGAATAAATGTTGTTTCCGAATAGTCCATCTCTTTGGCAATACGCTGCATTTGGTGGTCCGACAAAGCCGAGGCGTTTCGGACAACAGCAAGCTGGTTGCCTGCGTACTTTTCCTCGGCAAACACGTCAACAATATAGAAAGTAAGTTCAGGCATTCGATTTCCTTTATAGTTTCAATTCGTAGTATATTGTTTTGTACTTGTCCCGCGGTTGTCTTTTTTTTCTCTCCAATTCGGTAAAGCCGCAGGAATGGTATATTATTTGAGCAGGCTCGAAGAAAGGATGTTCCGAAGTCGAAACTAATATTCGGGAAACATTCCGTAATTTCAGTCTTTTTATTATCTCCAAAATTTGCTGTCTGCCATAGCCATTTCTCCTGTATTGAGGTAGCACGCAGTTGTGGCCTATTGTTGCCTGTTTGGGAGCCTGCCTGGGATCGTAAGAAGCCATCCCGGCAATGTCCGCATCCAGAGATGTTATGAATGTGCAGGCGCCAATAGTATCTGGATTATCAAAAACATTCTTGTCGAACTGCTGAAACTGCCGCTTTAGTTGCTTGTCCAGCATTTCTTCGTAAGAAAGAGAAAGTAACCTGCAGATTATTCCAGGTTCATATTCATCAATCTTGTTAAAAATCAGGCCGGTCACTAATTTATTCCTTTCATGATAATTCTATGCTCTACCTGGTTATATCAGCAGATAAAAATGCCACTTCGAAAGTCAGGTGGTCGAATTTTTTCGTGCCTGTCTGGACGAAGCCGAGTTTTTCGTACCAGTTCTTTAGCTTTCTGTCTTTCGAAATCATTCCTATTTCCACTTTTCCGACGCCGGCTTCTCTCGCCTGCTCGAATAAATGGTTTACCAGCATTTTTCCATAACCTTTTTTTCTTTGCCCAGGTAAAACTGCAAGCCTTCCCAGATAGCACATATCCTGCGAAGCTTTCTCAAGGGCTATACATCCAATTGGTTGGTGGTCTTGTTCGAGAATGTAATATTGAAAGCCTTTTTCAAAATCAATTTTAACTCGTTCCTGAGCGCAAAATCCAAGAAACCTGGGACAATTTTCTTTAGTAAGCTCAAATTTTTTCGCTACACTACGATACGAGTTGCGGATAATATTTATCAAAACATTTATGTCTTCTTCATTTGCCTGTCTTATAATCATTTATACGGTCTCTATTTACTGGATTACTACAACCTTGCTTCTACGTTCTAAAAGAACGACATCACGCCACTTCCCGTTCATACAACCTAATTTTTCTCGTGTGCCTACCTGACGAAAGCCACAGGATTTTTGAAGGGTGATACTCACAGTATTTTCAGGGAAAGTACCGCTCTGCAATGTCCATATCCCAGCATTTTCCGATTCCTGAATTATCGCCTTGAGCAATGCTTTGCCTACTCCACATCCTCGGGCGGATTCTTTTACATAAAGACTTACCTCTGCCACTCCTTTATAAACGCGCCTGCCTGAGACGGGGCTTAGAGCAACCCAGCCTACAATCTCATCTTCCGACTTCGCAACAAGCCTGCAACTTTTTAGGTGATTTTCGTTCCATTTCTCCCATTCCGGGGCATCGGCCTCGAATGTTGCATCGCCTGTGGCAATACCCTGCCGGTATATAGATTGGACAGACGGCCAATCTTCATCTTTCATTTTTTCAACTTTAAATTCCATAGCATTCTTCTGAAGCTTAAGTCAGAGATTTTTGCATTTTATAGTAATCCAGCCTCTTGTTACCTTTGAGTTCCAGAAAAGTTTCTTCCAACGTGGTGTATCCTAAGGCATCGTAGAATTTCTTAGCCGGTATAGATGCATCTAATTTGATAACATCAATGCCAAGAGAAAAGGCTTTTTCTTCAAGTTTACTCATAATAAGTTTACCAAATCCATGCTTCTGGAAGGTGGGATCTATAAACACCCTTACAATCTCATCGCCAACTATAGTACCGGTCCCGACCATTTTGTTATTCTTCTCTAAAACAATTGTATATCCTTTTTCTGCGTTTTCGAGAACCTTTTCATCGTGATGCCAGTCTTTGAAAAACTGTACGGCTTCGGCACAATAAACCTTCGCATAGCAGGCATCAATCGTCTTGTGAACGAGACTTTTAACATTCGCTAAATCACCATTTTTAAACTCCCTTATCTTCATAAAGAGCTACTTTTTCCCATAGGTTATAAGTACTTCTCTGGGTTTTTCGCCGATCGGACATGCGCGCAGGCAGACTTCGCATTCGAAAGCGTAGGGCGTATCACCAAGCGTACTTTTGATTTGCCTCATACTGTCTCTGCATTTAATGCCATCGAAGTCATTTTCCATTATTGCTCCCGAAAGGCAAGCTTCTATACATTTTCTACAGTGAATGCAGGCCTCCTGATTTGCAGGCTTCTTAAATTCTATCTGCGCATCGGTCAAAACTGCTCTTAAATGGACCCATGGGCCCCAATCAGCATTCATAAAAAGAAAACTGTCACCAAGCTGGCCTAACCCTGTTTTTACGGCGAGTGTCTTAAACATAACGCCGCATTGTCCCGGGTAGGGAAGGATTATACTATTAAATCCATTTTGGATTAACTTGTTACATATTTTTTCTAAGACTAATTTTGTATGCAAATCAGCCGGGCAGGTTTCATCGGACCCATCAGCTAAAAATCTAAACCAGACCCATTCCAGAGAATGCCTTACATGGTGAGCAACTACGATAACGGTCTTCACATCAAGCAGGAACTCTTGAATTTTCATCCTTTCGCTTTCATCGTAGTCTTCTATTGAGGCAAAACCAATCCTGCAGCACTCAGAGAGCATTTCGGTAAAATCATTTTGTTTCATAGTTCTTTTCCTTACCATTATTTTTTATTAGTACAATTACACAAGATGCGAGGACTGTTGCTGAGCCTATAATCGATTGCCATGAAATGGTCTCGTTGAAAACAATCACACCTACAAAGTAATTCAACACAGGCACCAGCATTCCCAGCAAAGACCCCGTAGCGACCTGCACATAGCGGTATCCCTCGGTCGATAAAAGCTGTCCCGCCGTAGAGGCAATTCCGATAGCAACTAACAAAAAACCTCCGGAAAATCCTATCGAACAAGGCACGATATTCGCAGGCACGACTACAACCCATAAGCCGATTACGCACTGTGAAAAGTATATAGCGTACGAAGAGTCGGTGTCATGCAGTTTCTTGACTGAGACAAGCGCCAAACCTCCGAGCATCGCACCGAAGATTGCCAGAAGCTCGTATTTGCCTAAAACACCCCACGATGAGTGATTTTGGCCATTATCTGCTGCCAGAAGATAGATGCCGGCGAAAGCAGTCAGAATAGCTCCGAACCTAAGAAGGCCTATTTTTTCTTTAAGCAGGATTGAGCTGAAGATACTGCCGAAAATTGGGAACGAATATATCAGGACGGTCCCTTTGCCAACACCGAGCTTTGATATCGAGAAGAAAAAAATCAAGATTGCGATACCGCCGAACAGGCCACGAAGCAGTAGAAGCGGGCCATTGACGAATCTCAATTTTATCCTGCCGAAAAGTGCTGCTGTACCCAATATGCCCAACCCAACGACAAAACGAAACAGAGTCGTTTTGTATGGGTCTATGCCGGTCGCATATCGCACAAGCCCTGACATTAAGGTAAACATCACAGTTGAAATCAGTATTAACGCCATACCTTTATGCTCGTCTTTTGTAAGCCATCTTTTCATATTTATCAGCCTTTTTTCGTGCACAAATACGCAGCTATAAATTCGTCTTTATCTTCGGCCTTATCTATTACAAATCCGGCCTGTTCAAGCAAGCCTTCCATAATCCAGTCAAAGGTACTGTACTCTTCATGAACGTGTGTTTGTGCTTCCATCGCAAATGTCAGGCCTGCTTTTTCAGCGGTTGATTTTATCCAGTTGTCCAGCCTGTCCTTATAATCATTAACATCGAAAGAAAAAACCACATCAAAAAGAAACAGTTTTCCTTCAGGTTTAAGCATTTGCGCCATGCGTTGCAAGCCTATTAGTTTCCAGAAGTTCGGAAGATGATGCAACACGACCGTTGAGACAATTGCATCGACCGGCTCTTGCTGATGTTCATAAGTCAGGAAGCCGCCATGGCCGAATTCAATATTATCAAGTCCGGCTCTCTTTGCCTTTCTACGAGCGCACCCAAGCATCGCCTTCGAGACATCGACTGCGAACACCTTTCTACAGTGTCTTGCCGCGTTAATTGCAAATGCGCCCGTCCCGCACCCCATATCAACCACTGTTTGACTGGCGTTCAGGCCGAGAGTGGCGATTATCTCATCGCTTTCTCTTTTATAATCTCTGAACCTCTGGTGGTGTACGTCGTACGACAGCGCACAAAACACACTGTTGTACTTGACACCACAGGGCTTCATTTCATTATATCGCCATCCCCGTTCACGTCTCTTTTCCAGCGCGTTAGAGTAGTTTCTGTATAATTCAATGTCCATTTCTCTGACTCTCATAATATTTTACATTTCTCCTTTTATCACGAAGCCGCTTTAGTAACTGTTGCCAATGTTGTCCTTTTACGCTTATGTTTTTTAAGTCTTCGTTTAACATGGACTCACTTTTCTTCGTACACAAATATGCAGCTTTGAAATCATCTTTGTAGTCGGCTTTATCTATCATGAATCCGGCTCTTTCGAGAAGACCCTGCATAATCCAGCCGCATGTACTGTACTCCTGACGGAAATGAATCTTTAATACTTCCCGGCTCTGTAAGCCAAGTTTTTCAGTCATAGACTCAATAAAACCTTTGATACTGGATTCATAATTTGTAATATCGAATGAAAAGACCACATCGTGCAGATATAACCTGCCGTTTGTTTTCAGCATTTGTGCTAATCTTTTCAGACCTATCAGCTTCCAGAAATCAGGCAAATGGTGCAGCACACGAGAAGAAACGATTGCATCTACAGGTTCTGCTTTGTGCTCATACGTTAGAAATCCACCATGGTAAAATTCTATATTATCAAGATTCGCTTTTTTGGCTTTTCTGCGAGCACGTCTGAGCATCGCTTTTGAGACATCGACCGCGTAAATCTTTTTAAGGTGCTTCGCAGCATGAATAGCAAACGCACCTGTGCCGCATCCCATATCAAGCACTGTATGGTCGGCGTCGAGGCCAAGAAGTGCGATTATCTCTTCGCTTTCCCTTTCGAAATCTCTAAACCTCTGGTGGCTTTTATCGTAAGCCCTGGCACGTTTTGCAGAGCTGAATTTCACACCACAGAATTTCATCTCGTCATATTGCCACCCGGGTTCACACTTATTCTCCATAATATCAGAGAAGTTCCTGTAGAATTCGATGTCCATTTCTCTAATTCTCATGATACTTCACATTTCTCCTTTCTTTGTTAAAGCGGCCTGTTTTTTCACGAATATATAAAATAAAAAAAGCCTTTCAGGTCTTCTGCTCCCTGAAAGGCTTTTTAAAATCTGAAATATGTTCTCAAGTCTTTTTTAGGGAGCGGCCTCCTTTCTCCAGGCTACGACAATGCCAAAACCATTGGTCCTGGCCACGTAAGCTGGTAGGTCTGTGCACAAAAGCACCATAGCCACCGTGTGGCTTGTTAGCTGCTTTTGTTTATTTTCCCTAATGAAAGACATTGAAAAATCTCCTTCAAACTGTACCGAACCATCAAGTGTAAAAATTAAGATGGTATCTTGTCAAGGATGAATTTCGACAAAAATAATAAAATACTTAAATTTTTTTTAATTTATATTCAAAGTCACCCAAGAAGCCGGAGAATTAAAGTTTTATAATACTCGGCCGCTTTTTCTACATCGCCTATATCAATATATTCATCCGGCTTATGGCAAAGTTCAGGTTTACCAGGCCCGAAAATTATAACTGGTGCGCCTAACGGAGTAAAATGAGGGCCATCTGTAGTAAAACCTACAGCTTTTGTCTCATTAGTCCCGACAACCGAACAAAATTTCATAACAAAATCATTGTTACAATCAGTTTCTAACGCTCCAACCTGGCGTATAATACGGATATCTGCATCAAATTGAGGATTTTCCGATTTTAACTTTGCGAATATTTTCTCCAGATCAGCAATAACATTTTGATGATTCTGCCCGGGCAAGGTGCGAATATCAATCTCGATACTGCATTTGTCGGGCACAACATTAACTGCTTTACCACCAGCGATGGTATTAATGCTCATTGAACATTCACCCAACAGTTTATGTGGCTCTACATCAATTTCATAATTTCCAAGCTCATTCAGGACAGATTGCATTGAAGATATGGCATTTATACCCAAATGCGGAGTGGAACCATGAGCTGTTTTGCCTTTGGTTGTAACCTCGATCCAGAGCATTCCACGATGAGCTGTGACAATCGTAAAATCCGTAGGCTCAGGTATAATAACACCCGTAAATTCGGGCAAACCTGTGCGATTGCTGATAAATCTTCCTGCACCACAGCTATCGACCTCTTCCCCCGCAACGGCCGCGAAAACAATGTCTCCTTGCAGTTTTACGCCGGAATCGACAATTTGCCTAATAGCGGTCACTACTGCGGCGATTCCGCCTTTCATATCCGTTGAGCCTCTGCCATAAATTCTGCCGTCACTCTCAACCGCTTCAAAGGGGGAATTTTCCCATTTTGCCTCGCCCGGCCCAACAACATCAAGATGACAGGCAAACAGCAGTGCATTTCGGGGGCCATCTGATTTTACATGTGCAACAATATTTGCCCTCGTTCGGTCCCAGTTATCTATTTTGGAATCTATCCCTGAGCGGCTTAACTCGGCAGAAACTATCTCTGCTGCGGCCAATTCACCATTTTTCTGCGTTGTGTTCGCCCGAATTAGTTTTTTCAAGAATTCTTTCATAGTAAATCAATTATACAATCAGCAGCAATAAAAGAAAAAACAGAAAATTTTTATTGCGGATTATATTTCAATCGCAGATAATGGCGCGTTTGATAGTTTCGAAGCTGGCGCTAAGGAGCATAAATGGGACCGGTACTGAATGGGCTGATAAAACTACAAAGCGTTGAAAACCGTCTGCGAGCTGAAAAAGCGAAACTTACAAGATGCAGAAGAAACGTTATCATTCAGGAAAATCAAATCAGGACACTTCAAAACGCTCTCGAAGCCAAAAAAGAAGAGGTTCAGCTAAGTAAAGTTCAATTCGATCGCCTTGAGCTGGAGCTCAAATCACGAGATGACCAAATAGCCAAGTTAAGAGCATCCCTCAACACCGCCAAGACAAATAAAGAATACGCCGCAGTACTCACTCAGCTTAATACGAATAAAGCCGACAATTCCAAGATAGAAACCCAATCCCTGGAATTACTTAAAAATATCGAGGCCGACGAAGCTGAATGTAAAGAAATACAAAAACAGATAGATGAGCAAAAGAAACAGCTCGAGCAAATCCGCACCGAAACTGAGACGCTGGCAGGCAAATATCAGGTTGAGATTAAAAAAATCCAGGCCGAATGGGACGAGGTGGCAAAAACCATACCCGAGAAACCTTTGGAGATATTCAAACGCGTTACCGAAACATATGACGGCCAGGCCGTTGCATTGATTGACCAGCAGAACGGTAAAAAAGGCGCCTATAGTTGTGGAGGCTGCTTTATGGGCATTACTGCGGAATCGGTTAACCTGCTTATGACCAAAGACGACATAATACGCTGCCCGAACTGCACAAGGATACTTGTCCTCAGCGATGTGCCGGAAAGTTGAAAAACTAAAACTACAAAACTGCGACGTTTCCCAAAAACTTTGAATTCTTGATTGCGCTTTCTCGCTGTATATAGTTTTCTAAGGAGCTAATAACTTGCCCGACAAAATAATCGCTCATATAGACGGTGGTAGCAGAGGCAACCCCGGTCCGGCCGCCGCCGGTTTCACACTGAAAGATTCGGTGGGAACTCAACTACAGGCAAAAGGCTTCTTTTTGGGCCAGGCCACAAACAACGTAGCTGAATATACCAGCCTTGTTAAAGCCCTCGAAGCCGCAACACAAATCGGTGTCGAACAACTTACGGTTTTTAGCGACAGTGAGCTGCTTGTTAGACAAATTAACGGCCAATACAAAGTAAAAAGCGAGCAAATCAGGCCGCTCTTCCAGCAGGCCATCAATTTACTCGGCCGGTTTGCAAAATGGAAGGTCAAGCATATTCCCAGAGAGAAAAACAAAGAAGCCGACAAACTTGTAAACCAGGCTTTAGACTTCGGATACGATATTGAAGTTGAACCAAATATCTCTGTACGTAATAAAAAATCGGTTCGGCTCGGCGTGCTAATCAGCGGCGGCGGAACAACTCTGGTGAACATTCTCGAATATATTAAAGAAGGTACGCTGAATGCCGAAGTCCCTGTAGTAATAAGCTCACGCTCAAAAGTAGCCGGCGTCGAAAGAGCGAAAAACGCCGGTCTGGACGTTAAGATACTCCGCAAAAAAGATTATCCCGATATCGATGAATTCAGCAGGCAAATCGAACAAACCCTCGTTGCCGCAAACGTTGACCTCGTCATTCAGGGCGGCTGGCTGTGCCTTTGGAAAATACCCCAGCGATACGAAAATCGTGTAATGAACATACACCCCGCCCTGCTGCCAAGTTTTGGCGGACAGGGAATGTGGGGACATCATGTTCATGAAGCGGTATTAAAGGCAGGATGTAAGATAAGCGGCTGTACAGTGCATTTTTGTACAAATGAATATGACAAAGGACCAATAATCGTGCAGCGAAGCTGCCCGGTTAAAGATGATGATACCCCTGATACTCTCGCAGTGAGAGTTTTTAAGCAGGAATGTATCGCATATCCACAGGCCATTAAATTATTCGCCGAGGACAAGCTGACAGTTCAAAATGGGATAGTAAAGGTGAAAAAATAAAATGGAATTTCACCTTTGCTGCAAGGCGTGGAATCGTTAAGGTATATAAGCAGGTCAAAAACCGAAGAATCAATTACTCCTCAGCTTTTGCCGCAGCAGGAACTTCCTCTTGCTCGACCATCTCAGAACCTTCGAATTTCAAATGCTCTTCATCCTTTACGTCAATCTTTACAAGATTCTTACCCTTAAATTTTCCTGCCAAGACAGACTCAGAAAGCGGGTCTTCTATGTAGTGTTCTATGGCCCTGCGGAGAGGTCTTGCGCCAAATTCAGGATTGTATCCCTTGTCGATGAGGAATTCTTTGGCCTGGTCGGTTAATTCCAGGTGTAAGCCGTGGTCAATAAGTCTCTTGAATACTTTTGTGAGCTCATAGTCAACAATAATCTGTAAATTATCCCTTGTTAAAGCCTTAAAGACTATGGTATCGTCAAGACGGTTAAGGAATTCCGGCCTGAAGTGATGTTCAACTTCCTTCTGGAGAATATCCTTCATCTTCTCATAATTCGCTTCAGGGCTTTTCTTGCCGAAACCGAAACCGGACTGGTTCTTAATCAGATCGGCGCCGATGTTGCTGGTCATAATAAGAATGACATTCTTAAAGTCGATGCTTCGGCCGAAGCTGTCGGTCAGCCTGCCCTCGTCCATAATTTGCAGGAGCATATTGTAAACATCCGGGTGCGCTTTTTCTATTTCATCCAGCAGCAGGACGGAATACGGCCGACGCCTTATTCTTTCGGTCAATTGCCCACCTTCTTCGTAACCGACATATCCCGGAGGGGCACCGACCAGCCGGCTGACATTGTGTTTTTCCATAAACTCACTCATATCCAGCCGGATGAGAGAATTCTTATCACTGAATAGAAATTCGGCCAGAGCCTGTGCAAGCAGTGTTTTTCCTACGCCGCTCGGACCAAGAAATATAAAGCAGCCCATAGGACGATTCGGGTCTTTCAGGCCGCTTCTACTGCGTCTTACGGCTTTGGCTACAGCGTTAATAGCTTCATCCTGCGAAACCACTGTTCTATGAAGCTCGACTTCAAGCTCCAGAAGCCTCTGGGTTTCCTTTTTCTCCAGTTTCGTTAGCGGCACGCCGGTCATATTGCTAACGACCTCTGCAATTATTTCTGTATCTACAACACCGGTCGCTTCCTTGTTTTCATCGTACCATTCCTTGTGCATTTTTGTTTTATCATCCAGAAGCTTTTGCGACTCATCCCTTAACGCCGCCGCCCGCTCATAGTCGGCATTCCTGACCGCTTCGTCTTTCTCTCTCTGTAATTTTTCAATTTCACCTTCTATTTTTGTTAAGTCCGGCGGCGGGGTCATATTCTTGAGCCGAACTCTTGCTCCGGCTTCATCTATGACATCAATAGCCTTATCGGGCAGGCATCTGCCGGTAATATATCTGGTTGACAACTCTACCGCCTGGAAAAGCGCCTCGTCACTAAAGCGCACTCTGTGATGCGCCTCGTAGCGGTCCTGAAGCCCTCTAAGTATATCCAGCGTTTCATCCTTCGAAGGTGGTTCGACGATGATTGTCTGGAACCTTCTTTCAAGTGCACCATCTTTTTCAATATGTTTTCTATACTCGTCCAGAGTAGTAGCACCTATACACTGAACTTCTCCCCTGGCAAGGGCCGGCTTAAGAACATTCGACGCATCGATAGCACCCTCGGCGCCACCGGCACCCACGAGTGTATGAAGCTCATCAACAAATAAAACCACGTTTTTGGCTCTTTTGACTTCATTGATGACCGCCTTTATTCGCTCCTCGAACTGTCCGCGATATTTCGTACCGGCTACCATCATGGCCAGGTCAAGCACTACGATTCGCTTGCCTTTGAGTATCTCCGGCACCTGCTTATTGATTATCTGCTGGCTAAGACCTTCAACAATAGCGGTCTTACCGACTCCCGCCTCACCCAACAGAACGGGATTATTTTTCGTTCGCCGGCAAAGTATCTGGACTAATCGCTCAATCTCATTTTTTCTGCCGATTACCGGGTCAAGCTCTCCGTCAGTAGCCAACTGAGTAAGGTCTCTGCCGAAACTGTCCAGGGCCGGTGTTTTACTCTTCGGCTTGCGGCCAACCGTCGGGCTCATTTTCATTCCAAGGGCGGCGGGCCCATCGTCAACTCCCGCTCCTAACAGATTTAACACTTCCTGGCGGACATCTTCGAGTTTTAACCCACAGCTCATAAGAACCTGGGCCGCTATTCCTTCACTTTCTCTCAGGATACCCAAAAGAATGTGTTCGGTCCCAACGTAATTATGGTTAAGCGCACGGGCCTCCTCGATTGCGTACTCAATAACTTTCTTGGCCCGGGGTGTCTGCGGCAGCTTACCCATCGTAACCATATCCGGCCCGCTCTTGACCAGCTTCTCAACCTCAAGACGAAGCTTCTTGATATCCACATCAAGATTCTTCAAAACTGTAGCACCTACACCACTACCTTCCTTAACCAGCCCGAGAAGAATATGCTCGGTTCCTATATATTCATGGTTAAAACGCTGAGCTTCCTGGTTGGCCAGCGCCATAACCTTTCGTGCACGGTCTGTAAAACGCTCAAACATCTTTCTCTCCGAAATCTATTACACCAATGAATCCAAGTTTGTTTAACAGTGTTTCTCCACAAGTGCCAACACGATACAATTAAAAGTATCAAGCAATAAACTGCATTATACCACGCTTCTCACATCTGTCAAATACGCAAAAACTTACCCCCAAATTCTGCTGTCCGGATATGAGATTGTCTATTTTTTATATCCCTCAGGTCGGGCTGATGTTCATTTTCGGACCAACATTTTTCTTCTGTTGCTGTTTTTATCGACAAAAACAAGTGCTAACTTTTCAGTTCCGCCCCGGTTCGAGACATTTTCTTGCCGGTCCACAGTAAAAAGCAACTCCGGACACATTACGGCTAATAAAATACCCGACTCCTTTAAAAGCGTCCGAATAAAACCACATCATAGATACTTAAACTAACCCGTGCCAATTTCCACCTGCTTTTTTGAGCCATGAGCAGGTACTCAATATTCTATGATTTTAAAGGGTTCGGAATATGTCATTTGACTAAAAGGGATATTTAAATATAATAACCGGCTATATAGTAGAGAGTTCATCAAGGATATAAAAGT
>JASFVS010000317.1:0-3873 GCA_050049715.1 Phycisphaerales bacterium | reverse complement strand
AGCATAACGCTCCTCGGATGGCCGAACAAAGGCATGACGTGGCACAATTTGCATCGCCTTCAGCACATTGGGGTCTTTAACGTCTCTTGCCTGTATTTGCCGTGCAACCATTTGTTTTCGCTCTTCGACAAGTTCCTTAAAAGCCGGATGCTTATGCTCCGGCCGCTTCGGCTCCTTATCGTTCGGGTCTTGAACTTCCTGCTCGTTCGGCTCGGCTGGTGTTTCATTGGTATCCGCCTCTTTTTCTTTATTTTCCGATGCAACGACGGCCGGCGGCTCCGCAACCTTATTAATCGCAAAGATAATCCCAAACAGCCCCACCGCCATCAACAAAGACAACACCCCATACAACCATTTTTTCTTTTCAACTCGTTCCTTCTCACTCATCTTAATATCCCTTTATCGCAGACCCGGCTTTAGACTGGCCGAAGGATTCTTAATTATAGTTGAGAGCAAACCGCATTATGAGCTTGCAAAATTATACCACGCAGCCAATATAAACGCCAAAAATTTTGCAAAAAACGATTTGGAGATTTTGCCAAAACAATCATTTGAATTCAGATGGACAATCGTTAAAATAGTGTGCTGATTGGGAGATTAGATTATGAACTTGATGAGAGGATTTAAGAGAATTATCCATGTTTTGGCATTAGTTATAGCCGTTGTTTGCGGGATTGTCGCAGGCTCTAAACCTGTTCAGAAGTATCATTATGCACGTACTAATTGGTGGTACTTGGATGCCCCGCTGGTTATAAGACCACCTACTGAAGAAGACCTTGTAGATTTTGAAAAATGGCAGCAAGACAACAAAGTGATTATAGACGCTAATTCATACGTCATCGATCCTCACTCTTCCAGCGAGCAGACACTGATGACTGTGTGCAATAATTATTTTGAAAACCAGCGAAGGAAGTTTTGGTATAACCTGCCAACAGCTAAATTGACAGGAATTGTTGTATTATATGGTTTGGGTGGTGCAGTCGCTGGTTATGTGGGTACTTGGGTTACCTTATGGTATGGCGGTTTGGCTATTTTTATATTAATAAGCTGGCTCATACTTGGCTTTGCTGACGAAAAGCCCAAAGACAAGTAAACACAATAAGCAATTCGGGACAATCTGGCGGCAATCATTAAAAAGATACGGTAAACTAAGTGAAATTTTACAACAAAATTCCGATTTGGGAAAATAAAGAACGGTTAAAACTGCTTTATGCATTTCGAGAATTAGTCGACACATATTTCAACAATGTAGAATATGTGAGATTAAGCCCATCGGCAGAACCAATAGAAAACGAAATTGCTAAGCAAAAACGTATAGAAATGAATCGGATTTTAAGTGCTGTACGCAATATACTTCATTCTGCAGGTCTAAGCCCTATTATTAAGTACACACCACCACGTATGATAGGGGGCTATATTGAACATATAGATATAACTCTCAATATGTTTAATCTCCGCTACTACAAGATTCCACATACAAAATTATTTGATTGTATCGATATTTGTATAGGTATATACAGCAAAGATTCCAAACGTGCTTGGATAAGAACGTTTAACCCATTCTATTGGATTAGTTGTGTCTTTGATTACATTTCAAGGCTACCTTTTATATTCTTGGGGCAAATGGGCTTTGACTCTGGGAAAGCCGAATCATCTATTATTGGGCGGTTAGTTAAAGGTATTCTCTATCTTATTGTAGTTTTTTCATCTCTACTCACAATTTTGTATTATCTGGGTTACCTTGAACAATTTAAGGAGTTGATCCAAAAGAAACCACCAGCTCCCTAAGGGAACCTTGCTCCCAACTATGTACTCAACCGTTTTATTCCTTGGGTTATTACCTAATCTGGGATAATCCAAAAATCGCTTTTTGTGGTCTTGCGATTATATCACACGACCGGTATAAACGCCAAAAATTTTGCAAAAAACCACTTGCATAGCCGAAAAGACCATCTATAATTACCTAACGTAACTCGGGTCAAGAATAACTAACAACGAGCGACGAGATACAAGATACGAATATGCGGGCGTAGCTCAGTGGTAGAGCGTCACGTTGCCAACGTGAATGTCGTGAGTTCAAATCTCATCGCCCGCTTTATGGAGTATTCCCAGGGATAGGGGCCCGCGAATGCCTCCTGTCGCATTTAAGGAACCCTTATAGTATCGGTGAGGTACCGGCTAACTTGTAGTTTGGCATTGGTCGCCGATATGTTTAGAAAACGTGAAAACCTGGCTAAATCCGCTGCTTCGTTTTGCGAAGCCAAAACGGCGGGTTGATGCCTTTTTTGTTTATGATTGAAGAGCTACTACAAGCATAATAGTTCAGGAGCACCGAAATGGCCGAAGAAGAACAAACAGCAGAACAGACTATGGAAAACACCGAAGAGCAGCCGGAAGCCCAAACCGAAGAACCCAAGCTTCCCGATAATATAGTAACAATCGAAGATGCCGGCCCATGCAAAAAGAAGGTCTCTATAGAGATACCCGAAGAGACAATCAAAAGCGTTACTGACAAGCAATACGAAGATATGCGCAAGGAAGTCGTCCTTCCCGGCTTTAGAAAAGGCCGCGCACCCCGCCGGCTGCTGGAAAAGAGATTCGGCAAAGAAACATCCGAGCAAATCAAGCTAACATTGCTGGCCGATGCGAGCAAATCGGCCCTTGAGGACAACAAGCTGGACGCTTTAGGCGAGCCGGACATCGACTTTGAGAAAATTGAGCTGCCCGCCGAAGGCGCATTGAAGTTCGATTTCGAAGTCGAAGTTCGTCCTGAATTTGACCTGCCGAATCTCGAAGGGATTCCGGTCACCAAAACAAAGCTCGAAATCACGGACGACCAAATCGACGCCGAGGTTGAGCGTCTGCAAAGATGGTCGGGTATTTGGACGCCTCGTAAGGATGAACCCGTCGAGCTTGAAGACCAGATTATCGCCGACGTGCTCATCAAGACCGAAGACGTCGAAGAAGAGCAAAAACTCGACAACATCGAGATACACGTAAGGCCAAACGGCGTCGTAGGCCCCGTCCCGGTCGAAAAGCTCGACGAATTACTCATCGGCGCCAAAGCCGGCGACAACAAGCAAACAACCGTAGATGTCCCCAAGACATATTTCAGAGAAGAATACCGTGGCAAAAAAGTGGATATTAAAATCGACATCAAAGAAATCAAATTCCTCAAGCCTGCCGAGCTGGACGAAAACTTCTTCACAAGACTGGGTATCGAAGATGAAAAAGAGCTTCGGGAAAAAACTCAGGACTCACTGCAAACCAGGCTCGAAACACAAATCCAGTCTGAGATGGCTACTCAGGTTCATCAGTATCTTCTCGATAACACTGATCTCGACCTCCCGCTGGCAGTTGTAGCCGAGCAGTCACACACGCTTCTGCGAAGGCAATATACGAACCTGATGATGCAAGGCTTACCACGAGAGCAACTGGACCAGCAGCTCCAGCAGCTTCAGGCCTCCAGCGAAGAGCAGGCCAAAAAGCAGCTTAAAATATTCTTTATAATGGACAAAATTGCGGAAAAGCTTGAAATTGACGTCAGCGAAGAGGAGATTAACGGCCGTATCGCACAGATTGCCATCCAGCGGGGGTATCGGCCTGAAAAAATGAGAGAGGACATGGAAAGAGATGGTTCGCTGGCCCAGTTTACCTTGGAAGTGCGGCAGAACAAGTGTATCGCAAAGCTGCTCGAGACGGCCAAGATAACTGAAAAAAAGCCCGAAAAGAAGGCCAAAAAGTCTCGAAAAACAGCAAAGAAACCAGTCAGAAAAAGAGTGAAAAAGTCGGCTAAGGCTGATAAAAAAAAGGACTAAAAGCTTAAAAGCCGTCTGTGGCTCTAAAACAGTCGATATTTATTGAAAAAATAAG